>NZ_JBHUMZ010000012.1:0-1368 GCF_042685285.1 Piscibacillus salipiscarius
GTGACACGTGGAGCTGACGGATACTAATCGATCGAGGACTTAACTTCGAATAGAAAAGACGCGCAGATGTTTGGTGGTTCGTATTTAGTTTTGAAGGTTGTTAACCTTTTGATCTTTTTCTCTAGAAACAAAAAAATCTAGAAAAAATATAAAAAAGTCCTTGCATTTTTAGCGTAAGGTGAATATAATATTACTTGTCCTTGAAAAAAGGTTTTACATAAGCGGCCTAAAAAGGTCCGGTGACGATGGCAGAGAGGTCACACCTGTTCCCATGCCGAACACAGCAGTTAAGCTCTCTAGCGCCGATGGTAATTGGGGTGTTTCCCCTGTGAGAGTAGGACGTTGCCGGGCAATTGACCCTGGAGGATTAGCTCAGCTGGGAGAGCACTTGCCTTACAAGCAAGGGGTCGGTGGTTCGAGCCCGCCATCCTCCACCATTTTAACAATCTAATATAAGCCGGCCTAGCTCAATCTGGCAGAGCAACTGACTTGTAATCAGTAGGTTGGGGGTTCGAGTCCCTCGGCCGGCACCACTTAGATAACAGACAAATATTTATTAGAACAACGTTCTAGTTCTCAATGTTTTGAGCCATTAGCTCAGTCGGTAGAGCATCTGACTTTTAATCAGAGGGTCGGAGGTTCGAATCCTCCATGGCTCACCACCTTTGCGGGTGTGGCGGAATTGGCAGACGCGCTAGACTTAGGATCTAGTGTCTTACGACGTGGGGGTTCGACTCCCTCCACCCGCACCATTTAATTAAATATAATTGCGGAAGTAGTTCAGTGGTAGAACACCACCTTGCCAAGGTGGGGGTCGCGGGTTCGAATCCCGTCTTCCGCTCCATAAGTCCTGCCGGGGTGGCGGAATTGGCAGACGCACAGGACTTAAAATCCTGCGGTGGGTTACCACCGTGCCGGTTCGAGTCCGGCCCTCGGCACCATATATATTGCGCCCGTAGCTCAATTGGATAGAGCGTCTGACTACGGATCAGAAGGTTAGGGGTTCGACTCCTCTCGGGCGCGCCATATAACGGGAAGTAGCTCAGCTTGGTAGAGCACTTGGTTTGGGACCAAGGGGTCGCAGGTTCGAATCCTGTCTTCCCGATTTTGATTGTGGGGCCTTAGCTCAGCTGGGAGAGCGCCTGCTTTGCACGCAGGAGGTCAGCGGTTCGATCCCGCTAGGCTCCACCATTATTTTTGAATTGATTGTTGACTTATAACAATTAAAATGGTATATTAATAAAGTCGCTGTTTTGAAGGCGGCCGACATTTGAACCTTGAAAACTAAACAAAATAGCCTGTAGTCAATTCACGTTTTTTACTCGGATTGGCGAGTCAAAAACGATTTAACTATTTAAGCCAATCAAA
>NZ_JBHUMZ010000013.1:0-131193 GCF_042685285.1 Piscibacillus salipiscarius
GAGAGGTCACACCTGTTCCCATGCCGAACACAGCAGTTAAGCTCTCTAGCGCCGATGGTAATTGGGGTGTTTCCCCTGTGAGAGTAGGACGCTGCCGGGCATTATATATTTTAGTCAGGGCTCTAATAATTAGAGCGATTGACAACATCGCGGGGTGGAGCAAGACCGTAAACATCTTGAATCATCTTCTGCGTAGGTTTTGCGAGGAGCGTAGGCATCGCCGAATTGGCTTGCAACGTGACGAGCAATTTAAAAAGTTAATAACATTTATAGTCAGGGCTCTAATAATAGAGTAATTGACAATATCGCGGGGTGGAGCAGTCTGGTAGCTCGTCGGGCTCATAACCCGGAGGTCGCAGGTTCAAATCCTGTCCCCGCAACCAATTTATTAAATCGACCATGAGTCGTGTATTTTTTTTGCAAAATCACAGTTACATTTATTACATAGATTAGTTTTATTCATCAATATGGTCCGGTAGTTCAGCTGGTTAGAATGCCTGCCTGTCACGCAGGAGGTCGCGGGTTCGAGTCCCGTCCGGACCGCCATGTTAGTTTAAAAAGTGTTAGCCTTGTGTGATACACAAGGTTTTTGTTTTTTTAACCTATTATTTTTCATCCCCCTTACCCCCTACGATGGCGTAGGGGGTAATTTTATGTAGAAACTAATCTATTTCCTATAAGTTATAATTTTTGCTATGATAGGCTTGAAATAGTTAATTAAAAGTAGGTCTTATACATGGATGAATTTAATTTTATAAAGGCTATTAAACCAAAATATTATAAACATTCATCAGTGGTTAAAGGAATTGGGGATGACGGTGCGATTATTCAGCCAAACTATAGTCAGCAGTTAGTCATAGCGACAGATACGATGGTTGAAAATATTCACTTTTCCTTAGAGTATATGAGTTTTGAAGATGTTGGTTATCGTGTGTTAGCTGCAAATTTAAGTGATTTGGCAGCTATGGGAAGTCAGCCGTTATATTATATAGTGAATATATCTAGTTCTAACCAGGTCTCAAATCAAGAGTTAGTTCGAATCATGAATGGTATGAAGGAATTAGCTGATTCATATAAAATGGATTTAATCGGAGGAGATACAACATCCTCTAACCAACTTGTCGTTACCGTTACAGTTTTTGGCCAGGTAGATCAAAATAAAAAGAGATTAAGAAGTGTGGCAAAACCTGGTGATTCCGTGTTTGTAACAGGTTATCTAGGTGAATCAGGTTATGGATTTAAGTTACTTCAGTTAGGTGACTATCAACATCATAATCATTTTATAAAACAGCATATCAGACCTAGACCAAGGCTTGATTTCGTTAATACAACTGCTACGATTGATCGAATATGTCTTAACGATGTCAGTGATGGGCTATCATCTGAGTTAAATGAAATAGCCGACGCATCAAACGTTAGTATGTTAATCAATTGGGAGGACATTCCTGTTCACCCCGATATGACTTATCTTGAAGGTTTTGAGTTAGAGAAATTATTGTTATCAACAGGTGAAGATTTTCAACTAGTCGGTACCTGCAGCCAAAATGATTTGAAACAAATTCAAATTAACTGTCAACATGCTGGAATCAAGGTTTCAAAGATTGGTAAGGTTCTGGACAATAATCATGATCCAACTGTTTACATAAATAAAAATGGTACTAAAAGTCGTTTAGATTCACAAGGGTACCAACATGGAAAGTGTAAAGGTGATTAGATGTATCGAGTAAGAATGGAAAGCGTACAAGAAACAGTTCATTTTGCTGAGAATTTAGCTAAGTATTTAACACCTGGTGATGTCATTACACTTAATGGTGACTTAGGAGCAGGCAAAACAACATTCACGAAAGGTATAGCTAAAGGTTTAGGAGTTGAACGTACTGTGAATAGTCCTACTTATACCATTGTAAAAGAATATAAGGGGCGTTTGCCTTTATACCATATGGATGTATACCGTTTAGAGAATCAAGAAGAAGATATTGGATTTGATGAGTATTTTAATGGTGAAGGTGTTTCTGTTGTTGAATGGTCTAAGTTTATCGATGAATTTTTACCAGAAGAACGCTTGGAAATTGAGATTAATAAAGTCAGTGAAGAACATCGAGAATTACAGTTAAAACCTATAGGTGACAAATTTGAACACGTGTGTAAGGAGCTTTTTGCATGAAGAGTGGATTATGTATCGATACATCCAATCAACCTATGAGTATTGCATTATATAAAGATGACGTGATGGCTGCTGAAATGACGATAAACATTAAGCGCAATCATTCAGTTCAGCTTATGCCTAATATTGAGCACCTTATGAACCAAGTTAATTTAAAGCCTAATGAGCTAGAACAAATCGTTGTTGCCGAGGGACCAGGTTCATTTACGGGTA
The DNA here is from genome assembly GCF_042685285.1 of Piscibacillus salipiscarius. Taxonomy (NCBI): domain Bacteria; kingdom Bacillati; phylum Bacillota; class Bacilli; order Caryophanales; family Bacillaceae; genus Piscibacillus; species Piscibacillus salipiscarius. Next base: position 2,378 of record NZ_JBHUMZ010000013.1, read on the forward strand.
TTCGAATTGGCATGACGACGGCAAAAACGTTAGCATGGTCATTAAACATTCCGATCAAGACGGTATCTAGTTTAGAACTCGTTGCAAGCTCATTATTATATCATAATGGACTTGTCTCTCCATTTTTTGATGCTAGAAGAGGTAATGTTTACGCAGGTCTGTATCGTGTAGCAGAAGGGCATATAGAACGTGTAGAAGACGATTGTAATATCGAAATGACAAGCTGGTTAGAAAAAGTGTCGCACTATAATGAAAAGGTGTTATTTGTAAGTCCAAATGGTGGTTCATTTAAGGATGAAATAAATCAAAGTGGTGGAGTTTGGGTTACCCAACCATTTAACCTGCCAAAAGCTAGTTTATTATGGCAGCTTGCAGTAAGTAAAAAAGAAACACCTATTCATCTTGTGAAGCCTAATTATCTTAGAATCACGGAGGCAGAAGCAAACTTACAAAAAAAGAGTGAAGAAGGTCATAAATCATGAATGAGGTTAAACATGATATAAAAGTTCGAAACATGGTGATTGAGGATCTACCAGATGTGATCGTCATAGAAAATGAATCGTTTCGTACACCGTGGAAGAAGCGAGACTTTTTACATGATTTATTAAAAAACTCCTTCTCTCATTATTTGGTTATAGAAGTGGAAGGTAGAGTTGTTGGATACTGTGGCGTATGGATTGTGCTTGAAGCTGCTCAAATCACTAACATTGCTGTATCACCAAAATACAGAGGGTTACAGCTTGGGAAGAAGCTTTTTAATGAGGTGTTAAATACTGTAGAAGAACATGGCGCATCAGAATTATCGCTTGAAGTTAGAGAATCTAACCAAGTGGCGCAAAACATGTATCAGCAATTTGGTTTAGAAGTCGTTGGTAAGCGTGAGAAGTATTATCAAGATGATGGAGAGGATGCCTTGGTTATGTGGGTGAAATTATGAAAACAAATGAAATGATATTAGCTATAGAAACAAGTTGTGATGAAACAGCTGCAGCGGTTATTAAAGGCGGAACAGAAATTCTATCTAACGTCGTCGCAACACAAATGGAAATCCATGAGCAGTTTGGCGGGGTCGTACCTGAGATTGCATCGCGTCACCACATTGAACAAATCACACTCGTCATTGAGCAAGCGTTAAATGAGGCAGACGTCTCAATGGATGAAGTAGATGCATTTGCAGTCACTGAAGGTCCTGGTCTCGTAGGAGCTCTCCTCATCGGTGTTAATGCAGCGAAGACTCTAGCCTTTGCTCACAACAAACCTCTCATTGGTGTGCATCATATTGCCGGTCATATTTATGCTAATAGATTAGAAAAAGAGTTTCAGTTTCCATTACTATCGTTAGTCGTTTCAGGTGGACATACTGAGTTAATTTATATGAAGGAGCACGGGCACTATGAAGTGATTGGAGAAACGCGTGATGATGCTGCAGGTGAGGCATATGATAAGGTCGCTAAAGCTTTAAAACTTCCGTATCCAGGTGGACCTGTGATCGATCAATTAGCGCAGGAAGGGGAGGATGTTTATAACTTCCCAAGAGCTTGGCTTGAAAAAGACTCTTATGATTTTAGCTTTAGTGGTTTAAAAACGTCCGTTATTAATAAACTAAACCAGCTAAATCAAAAAGGGGAAAGCTACCGAACTGAGGATTTAGCAGCTTCATTCCAAAATAGTGTAATTGATGTACTGGTTCAAAAAACATATCAAGCTGCGAAAGATTTGGAAGTAAAACAACTAATTGTAGCTGGTGGCGTGTCAGCGAACAAAGGGTTACGTGAAGCAATTAATCAAAAGTTTCAAGATGAAGACATTGAATTAATGATTCCACCGCTATATTTATGTACAGACAATGCGGCTATGATTGGAGCTGCTGCGTCTATTGAATACCATAACGGCCAATTTAAAGATTCAAAACTAAATGCTAACCCTGGTTTAATGCTAGGGTAATATATTAAATCCACAGACTTATTCTGAGCCTGTGGATTTTTTAATGCAAATATTAATGTGTCAGATGTTTAATTTGTGGGTAAAATCTGTGGATAACCAACTGTTTTATTGTGGACAAAGTGGATAACCCTGTTGAAAACTGAATTCATCCACTTTTTTCTGTTGATAACCTGTGATTAATCCAGTGACTCCAATTCTTCCTGTAATTCTCCCCATTCTTCCATTAAAGCTTCAATGGCTTCCTCGTTTTCTTTAATTGTTTGATTAATTTCTTGAAGCTTTGTGTAATCATTGACGTAATCTGGTTCGTACAGCTTCGGTTCATGCTCTTCAATCACTTGTTCATGCTCCACAATTTGTTCCTCGATGGATTTGATTCTCCGTTCGATCTTGCGTCGTTCTCGTTGAAGCTGCTTATTAGTTGGTTGATTAGGCATTTGTTCTTGTTGTTTTTGTGTAGCTTCAGCCTGTTTAATCGCCTCAAGCTGCGCTTCTTCATCTAACTTCTCTAAATAATAATCATAATCTCCTAAAAACATGCGTGAACCTTCATCTGACAATTCGAGAATTTGACTAGCAATACGATTAATAAAATAACGATCGTGTGAGACAAAGATAATTGTACCAGGGAAGTCACTAAGCGCTGCTTCTAACACTTCTTTACTATCTAAATCCAGATGGTTAGTTGGCTCGTCCATAATGAGAACATTTGCCTTTTGCATCATTAGTTTTGCAAGTAACACTCGCGCTTTCTCGCCACCACTTAACATACCGATTGTTTTTAGTACATCGTCTCCAGTAAATAAGAAATTGCCCAAGACTGTTCGAATATCTTTTTCTGGCATTAAAGGATATTCATCCCATAATTCTTGTAGAGCCGTTTTATGTGGATTTAATGTGGATTGTTCCTGATCATAATAGCCAAACTCCACATTGGTTCCATGTTGAATGTTTCCTTCAACATGGTCAATACGGTCCAAAATAGCTTTTAATAACGTTGATTTACCAATGCCGTTCGGGCCGACAACTGCGATTCGGTCACCCCGATTAACTCGAAAGGACACATCACTAAATACTGGATCATCGAGCGCAGCGTATTTGGCCGATAGATTTTCGACTTTCAGCACATCATTACCGCTTTTTCGTTTTATATCAAAAGAGAATTTGGCTGAATGGTCATCCAATGTTGGTTTATCCATCTTGTCCATTTTCTCTAGCTTTTTACGTCTTGATTTGGCCTGTTTACTTGTTGAATCACGTGCGATGTTTTTCTGAATATAGACTTCTAATTTTTTAATTTCCTCTTGTTGTTTCTCGAATCGCTTAACTTCAAGCTCATAGTCTTCAGCCCGCTTTTGCAAGAAATAGGAATAGTTCCCGTGATACTTTTTAACGGACTGAAAAGCGACGTCATAAACGGTGTTAACTGTCTCATCTAAAAAGTAGCGGTCGTGTGAGACGATGACGACAGCCCCTGGGTAACTTTTCAGATACCCCTCGAGCCAGCGTAATGTATCAATATCCAAATGGTTGGTAGGCTCATCTAAAATGAGCACATCAGGTTTAGATAAAAGTAGTTTACCTAAGGCGAGCCGAGTTTTTTGTCCACCGCTTAGTTCTTGGATTGGCGTACTAAAATCAAAACCACCAAAGTTTAACCCTTGCAGTACGGATTCGATGTCAGCTTCGTAATGAAAACCACCTCGTTGTTCGAAGTCATTTTGTTTAGCATCATATTGTGATAAAAGCTGTTCGTATTTCTTTTCGTTTTGTAGAAACTCAGGGTCTGCCATATTTGCTTCCATTCGACGAAGCTCTTGTTCAAGCTGTATTAATGGAGTATATACTTCTAACATCTCATCCCAAATAGAACGGTCTGAATCAAGCCCTGTATGTTGATCAAGGTAACCAACTGTTACATCTTTCGGCTTGAAAATCTCCCCTTCATCATAAGGAGTTTGTTCCGACATGATTTTAAGTAAGGTTGATTTGCCTGCCCCATTACGCCCGACAATCGCAATTCGGTCATCATGATGTACTTCTAATTTAATTTTCGATAGAATAAGGTCAGCACCAAAATATTTACTTATATTATTTAATTGCATGACAATCATTGTTTATTCACCTCAACGTGCACTAGTGTATCTATTTTATCACTAATACGCAATGAACCATATTAAAGGAGACGAAATCATGTCCGAGGAAAAGATTCCACAGGCAACTGCTAAACGTTTGCCGTTATACTATAGACATTTGAATTTACTTCATAACCAAGGGAAAACACGCATCTCATCGCGTGAACTAAGCGAACTGATTAAAGTCGATTCGGCTACGATCCGAAAAGACTTTTCTTATTTTGGAGAGCTTGGCCGTAAAGGTTATGGTTACGATATTGCGCACTTACTTCAGTTTTTTAGAAAGCTACTTGACCAGGATGAGGTGGCAAGTGTTGCCTTAGTCGGTGTTGGTAACCTAGGCACGGCCTTACTTCACTACAATTTTATGAAAAAAGGCAATACCCGCGTTGAAATGGCTTTCGATACGAACCATAGTAAAATAGGGTCTGAAATCAGTGAAGTTCCAATCTTTCATGTCGATGATCTTGAAAAAGAGATAAAACGGAAAGGTATTAAAGTTGCTATTTTAACGGTACCAGCAAGAGTTTCTCAACAAGTGACTGACCGATTAGTTGACTGCGGGATTGAAGGTATATTAAACTTCACACCTTCAAGGTTAACCGTGCCAGACCATGTCCGGGTGCATCACATTGATTTATCCATTGAACTACAAACGTTAGTTTACTTTTTAAAGCAAAGCTCTGAGTAGGGTTTTCTTTTTCTGTTATTTAGAAGTAAAATAATTCGTATAACGAAATAATGTTGGAGGCCAACATGGGGAAACTTGATCAAAAATGGTTAGTCGTCATATCCGTTATTACGGGGACGTTCACCGTTATTTTAAATAATAGTATGCTTAATCCGGTACTTCCGGAACTCATGAAAATATTTGATACCGATGCAGTTGGAGTCAGTTGGATCCTGACTATTTTTATGATTGCAATGGGTATGACGATGCCAGTAACAGGATTTTTAGGCGACCGGTATGGGAAGAAGAAGATATACATTATTGGACTATCATTATTCGCATTTGGCTCTATTTTAGGAGCGATTTCACAATGGTTAAGTATGGTGATCATCGCAAGAGCCATCCAGGGAATCGCTGGAGGCCTTATGATGCCAAACGCCATGGCTTTGATTTTCCAAGCCTTCCCGAGAAATCAGCGCGGGTATGCAGTTGGAATCTACGGGGTATCCGCTATGGTCGCACCAGCTATTGGACCGACTATTGGTGGTGTTATATCTGAAAATTTTGATTGGTATTTCTTATTTTTATTCAATTTACCATTTGCGGCATTAGGAATTTTCTTTTCAGCTAAATATCTAATTAAGACAATGCCAGATCCTTCACGTATTTTTGACTGGAAAGGATTTGCGATTATCACAGCCGGAGTTGGAGCAGTTTTATACGTATTAGGCCAAGGACGTAACTTTGAGCAGGCCGTAAACTGGATGAATCTAGGCATTCTTGTATTGGGCATCGTTTTAATTATTGTGTTTATCAAGTATGAATTAAAGCTTGATTCGCCATTATTAGAACTTTCGGTGTTTAAAGTGAAAACTTACCGGTACTCGATTATTGCAACATCAGCTGCATCAATTGGACTGTTTTCAAACTTATTTTTACTTCCGTATATGATTCAGGAAGCGTTTGAATTGAGTATGGTAAAGACGGGGTTAATCTTTCTGCCAAGTGCTTTAGCAAGCGGCGCATTTATGACGATTGGCGGTAGGATCTTAGATAAAAAAGGTCCGAAACTCGTCGTACCAACAGGGTTAATAATTTTAACGTTTGCGAGTTTGATGTTTGGCTTTGTTGATTTAAGTACATCTTATTGGATGCTTTTGGCGATTAATATCGTTCATGGACTCGGTTTAGGGTTTGGTAATATGCCAGCTACAACGGCTGGGATGAATGCTATTCCAGACCATTTAGTTGCTCAAGGCTCAGCAATGAACAATCTGATTCGTCAAATATCATCATCACTTGGTATTGTCATTTTCTCAGTTTATTATGAAGTCAGACGAGGCCAGTACATGTTGTTTGATGAACTAACGATGCAGGAGGCAACTCTTCAGGCTATCAATGAAGCATTTATTTTAGCTGCGATTATTGTTGCATTAAGTATCCCGTTTGCCTTTAAGATGAAAGGAATTGAACATACAGAAAAGGAATAATCCGGATAGGGATTATTCCTTTTTATTTAGACGTTTATATATGAAATATCTCGTTAGAATACGAATCGCTACACCGATGTCAAAAGTCGCAACAATCGTAAAAATAATCGTTGCAAAATTCCAAATCGTATCATCAGCATATTGCAATGCTAAATAAACAAAAGCAAGTCCCATTAAAAAGTACATCGTTGCTAGAAAATATGGTGAAGCTCTCATGTATTATCCTCCAATTAAAATCATAGCTGCATTCTGGTATTCCTGTAATTGCTTTTCTAAGTCCTCAAGATCCACAGTTAGTTGTAACAATACGACCGTCGTATTCATGGCCATATGAACTAAAATAGGAACGAGAATTCGTTTTGTCTTTACATATAAATAAGCAAAAACAAGACCCATCGCGATATAAGTTAATGTAAACGTGAAATCTAAATGAAGCACACTAAATAGTGAAGATGAAATCACGGCAGCTAGGAAAAAGTTCATCTTTTTATACAATTGCCCAAAAATGATTTTTCTAAAGATAATTTCCTCTAATAATGGCGCAAATAGAATTGGTAAAATGATAAACCAAATGTTATTGTCGATGTAATCCATGATTAATGCAGTGTTTTCTGAAGATTGTTCAATATCAAATACGGTCACATTAATGATGGACGAAATGTATTGAGCTAAAAAGGCTAAGAAAAAACCATAAATCGACCACTTAATCATATAGCCATAACTTGGACGATTTCGCATTTCACTCTGCTTCATATCCGGCATTAATATTTTTATGATAAAAATGGATGCAATCGCCATTCCTAATATAGAAGAGAAAACCATCGCATCTATTTCTGATAATCCAAAAAAGGATATTCCGAGCGGGATTCCTATAGCAGGGAAAAGTTGTGCTGCGACGTAAAGTATAATGATTCCCCAATATCGTTTTGGCAAGTTGATCGTCCCCTTTAATTAAAACTTAATTTATGACTCGCTTTCGGTGAACGCTTGCCGTGGGCACGCGCTTCAACTTCACAAAACTCACTTCCGTTCGTTTTGTGGGATTTTCAGCTCGTGCTGTTCCCACTGGCGTCGTCACCTACGCTCGTCTTTAGTCGTTACATTTCTAAAAAGTTAAGTCTTTTTTTATCATACTTTCAGAAATCTAAATCTCTATAAGGTTTATTCTATAACAATATAAAAAATGAAACAAAAATTTAGGTTTTTTACTTGCAAAAGTTCCTGAGATTCATTATTATAATAATTGGAATTAGCACTCACCAATGTTAAGTGCTAATAATCATCTTCAACATAAATTTGGAGGAGGTTTTTGACGTGTTAAAACCACTAGGTGATCGCGTAATCGTGGAAGTTCTAGAACAAGAAGAAAAAACATCAAGCGGGATTGTGTTACCTGATTCTGCTAAAGAAAAGCCTCAAGAAGGTAAAGTTGTTGCAGTTGGCTCTGGCCGAGTAACTGACAACGGTGAAAAAGTAGAACTAGAAGTTAAGTCAGGTGACCATGTCATCTATTCTAAGTTCGCTGGGACAGAAGTTAAGCAAAACGGTAACGAGTACTTAGTTTTACGCGAAAGCGACATTTTAGCAGTAGTAGAGTAATCTACGAACACATACTATTAAGGAGGGCATTTTATTATGGCTAAAGAACTAAAATTTAGCGAAGAAGCTCGCCGTGCTATGCTTCGCGGTGTAGACACATTAGCTGATGCAGTAAAAGTAACTTTAGGACCTAAAGGACGTAACGTTGTATTAGATAAGAAATTCGGTTCACCATTAATCACTAACGATGGTGTAACAATCGCAAAAGAAATCGAGTTAGAGAATAAATTTGAAAACATGGGCGCTCAGTTAGTTTCTGAAGTTGCATCTAAAACAAACGATGTTGCTGGTGACGGTACAACAACAGCTACCGTATTAGCACAAGCAATGATTCGTGAAGGCCTTAAGAACGTTACTTCTGGTGCAAACCCAGTTGGCTTACGTCGCGGAATCGAAAAGTCTGTAGAGGTTGCAACTGAAGAGCTTCGTTCAATTTCTAAGCCAATTGAAGGAAAAGATTCAATCGCACAAGTTGCTTCGATTTCAGCTGCTGACAATGAAGTTGGTCAGTTAATCGCTGAAGCAATGGAGCGCGTTGGTAACGACGGTGTTATTACAATTGAAGAATCTAAAGGCTTCAACACTGAGCTAGAAGTTGTAGAAGGTATGCAGTTCGACCGTGGTTATGCTTCTCCATACATGGTAACTGACCAAGACAAAATGGAAGCTGTATTAGAAGATCCTTACATCTTAATCACAGATAAGAAGATCTCTAACATCCAAGAAGTGCTTCCAGTACTAGAGCAAGTTGTACAACAAAGCAAACCAATCTTAATCATTTCTGAAGATGTTGAAGGTGAAGCACTTGCAACATTAGTTGTGAATAAGCTTCGTGGAACGTTTAATGCAGTAGCGGTTAAAGCTCCTGGATTTGGCGATCGTCGTAAAGCTATGCTTGAAGACATTGCAACTCTAACTGGTGCTGAAGTCATTACAGAAGACTTAGGTCTAGACCTTAAGAGTGCAACAATCGATCAATTAGGTCGCGCATCTAAAGTTGTTGTAACGAAAGAAAACACAACAATCGTTGAAGGCGCTGGCGACACTGAAAAGCTAGCGGCACGCGTGAACCAAATTCGTGCACAATTAGAAGAAACAACTTCTGACTTTGACAAAGAAAAATTACAAGAACGTCTTGCAAAACTTGCAGGCGGCGTAGCAGTAATCAAAGTTGGAGCAGCTACTGAAACAGAACTTAAAGAACGCAAACTTCGTATTGAAGACGCCTTAAACTCTACTCGCGCAGCAGTAGAAGAAGGTATTGTTTCAGGTGGTGGAACAGCACTTGTTAACATTTATAATAAAGTAGCTAGCCTAGATCTCGAAGGTGACGAAGCAACTGGTCAACACATCGTTCTTCGCGCATTAGAAGAGCCAGTACGTCAAATCGTTCAAAACGCTGGTTTAGATGGATCGATCATCGTTGAGAAACTAAAACACGAAGAAGTAGGTGTTGGTTACAACGCAGCTTCAGGTGAATGGATAAACATGGTTGACGCAGGTATCGTTGACCCTACTAAAGTAACCCGTTCAGCACTACAAAACGCAGCATCTGTTGCGGCAATGTTCCTAACAACTGAAGCAGTTGTTGCAGACCACCCAGATGAAAACGACGGCGCGCCTGATATGGGCGGCATGGGCGGCGGAATGCCGGGCATGATGTAATACCCAAATAAAAAAAGTTATTTGAATTATATAAGGCTCTTCACTCGTCTTGAGTGTGGAGCCTTTTTATACATAAATTTTTAAAAAACGATTTAATGAATAGTTATCATAAAACCACGGTCGTCCACATAAAATTCAATAAGCAACATGTATAACATTTCAAAGGAGTGGAACAGCATGAGAGGTTTAGGTTCTATTGCACTTGTTTTACTTATCGTTGGAGGTTTGAATTGGCTTTTAGTTGGATTGCTTCAATTTGATCTGGTTGCGACATTGTTTGGTGGACAAGACGCGCTATTATCACGAATTGTTTATACGTTAGTTGGTCTTTCAGCTTTATATGCCTTAACGTTTGTAAGTAAATTTAAGTAAGTCCTTGATCCCCGTACTTCAATGAGTATGGGGATTAATGCATTTAACTCAATGCACAGTTTCATTCCTAATACATGCATAATTTTTGACTTTAAGCAAAAAATACCTTTACAAAGGTTGAATAAAATTTGTAAAGGGTGATATATATGCGTGGTTTAGATACTTTAGCACTTGTATTATTGATTATAGGTGGGTTGAACTGGCTTTTAGTCGGATTATTCCAGTGGGATTTAGTCGCAGGCATTTTTGGAGGTCAGGATTCAGCATTATCAAGAATTATTTATTCTCTAGTTGGGATTGCTGCGCTTTACGCATTTACGTTTTTCGCAAAATTTGATCACGAATAAGTTTGACTGTCAAACGCTCAGAGTAGAATCTGGGCGTTTTAGTTTTATCTAAAAAAAATACCATAAATAAAGTAAATTAATAGGCCAACAATTATTATAGATCCAGTGACTTTCCAGTTTAACCCTCCGACTAAATCAGCCAGGTTGCTCCCGTGCACACTACTTGAGGGATTTTTTAATTCCTCTTGTCTTAACCTTTCTCTTCTCTCTTCAGGAGATTCATGATCTTTATTCATATTAAACCACCTTTAAATTACATTATTAAAATCCTTAATTATCAATGATGCCATTTTTTAAGCACATGATAAATAGTTTTTCTTATGTTTTTGCAGTCCTCATTAAATGAGAGTCGGAAGAAGTAGGTATGAAAGAACTTCAAAATTATTGACCTCTTATAAAAGAAGTTTAAAGAGTAATCTTCGTCACTCAATAAGTCGTTAAGCTCATCTGATATGTTATAAATCAATTTAATAATCTCATCGTCAGAAACTCCATTGTCAGTTAATGCCTCCAATACAAAGATTAATCTTTCTTCTTCATCATCAATATAAGGTGCGTTCATTGTATTACCTTTATTAAGTAAACAGAGTTTAACGACATTCAGACAATCAAAATGTAAGTCCTGATCAAACTTCGGATGTTTAACGGCTTCTGTTAATAAATCAGCCCCATGAGCAATGCTGTGTGCCCAACCTTTATCTTTTACAAAACCTCGAATGTCCTTTTCAAGTTCTAAATAATGGATGCTGCACTCAAATGCTTTATTTAATAGGTCGTCTGACAAAAGCAGATTCTTCCTATCCTTTTGTAAAATTAATGCTATCACTAAAGCTGAAAATGAACGAGTGAAAACTGAATCACTTTCTGGTTCTTCAATATTATAGAATAGATTTTCAAGACATACGTTGAGGATATGTTCCATTGTTGATCTATTCAGAGAGTCTGTGGTGATGAGAGTTCCAAACTTATTGTAGATGATAGAATCTCTAAGCTCTGAATCAGTTGAACCAATGTTACTTAACATCATTTCTATAACATGATCTAGATCTTTATTTGAACTAATATCCCAGTTCTTTATTTTTGATTTTAATGACATAACTACCTCCAGGAAAATCGGTGTTACACTTTTCAATTTATTATTGTTAAAGTTTAGTGTTTAGTTTTGGTGTATACGGACTTCTAAATTGTGTTGAGCGTTGGTGGCGACTCCAGCGGGAACAGCACGAGCTGAAGATCCACATTGAGAAGAAAAGGTTTTTCTTCTCAATGTTAGCTGAGGCCGTGCCCGCGGAAAGCGTACACCGAAAGCGAAACACATAAACAACAACGAAGTTTGTTAGTTTTTAATTGAAAGTAATAAGTTAAATTCTATTTTAACAAAACATTTAGACTAATTTTTACAAATGTTTTAAATTATATTACAGTTATTGTAGTGAACATTATAATAAGGGGTATACCATGGATAAGTGTTTTTGTTATGAGAAATTTAAGGACCAATTACCTAAAGATGTTAAAATTACTTGTTTTAAAGAAAAATGCCGTAATTATCGCGAGAATATGAAAAAACTTAGGGAACAAAAGGATTCATAAGTATACTTTGCTAACCTATTAGTTAAACTTTTATAGTATGATAGAATTATATGAAATTTGTGGGAGGTAGAAAGGAATGACGCAACAGATGACAGCCCAGCAAAACAAGATCGAATCGGTGTTACATAATATCGAACAAGTAATGGTAGGAAAAAAGGAAGCGATTGAGCTTAGTTTGCTTGCTCTATTAGCTGAAGGGCATGTGTTACTTGAAGATGTGCCTGGTGTCGGTAAAACAATGCTCGTTCGTGCATTAGCCAAGTCATTCAATTTAGACTTCAAAAGAATTCAGTTCACACCTGACTTATTACCATCTGATGTAACAGGTGTTTCGATTTATAATCAAAAAGAAATGAACTTTGAGTTTCGTCCTGGCCCGATTTTAGGAAATATTGTTTTGGCAGATGAAATCAACCGGACGTCTCCAAAGACCCAGTCAGCTTTATTAGAAAGTATGGAAGAGAAGCACATTACGGTAGATGGGGCGACCATGGAATTAAAGCGGCCGTTTTTTGTGATGGCAACTCAGAACCCGATTGAATATGAAGGTACTTACCCACTTCCTGAAGCGCAATTAGACCGTTTTCTGTTAAAACTCCACTTAGGCTATCCTTCTGTCAATGATGAAATCCAGATGCTTGACCGAACAACTTCCGTACACCCAATTGAAACGTTAGAAGCGGTTATGACTAAAGAGGATTTACTGAAGCTTCAAGAAGAAGTTAAGGATGTCCACGTTAGTGATGCTATTAAAAAATATATCGTCTACTTAGTTGATGCAACTCGTAAGCATCCATTACTCGATTTAGGAGCTAGTCCGCGTGCTTCTATTGCGCTTATGAAAGCGGCTAAGGCTTATGCTTTTATTCAAAAACGTGACTATGTACTGCCTGACGATATTAAGTACTTAATGAAGCATGTGCTAGGGCATCGTGTGATGATTTCATCTGAAGCGAAATTTGAAGGAAAAACAGCTACTTCGATCCTTGATGACATTGTTCGTAAAACGATTGTTCCAATTGAGAGAGGTTAATGATGTTAAAGCCTTTTTCCACAATTGTAAGGTTGGTTCTGGTTGTTGTATTACTCGGGATATTGTTTTCATATGCAATGTTTCAAGGTGGGTTTGTTAGCTGGTTTTTGTTCTTTAGTTTTTTACCGATTCTCCTATATTCATTCTTAATTGTTTTATATCCATTATCTTGGCTGAAAGTGGATCGTAGCGTATCTAAAAGATACATCCAAGCTGGTCAGTCACTTAATGTCAAAATTACGGTTAAAAGTCACTTGCCTTTACCGATTCTTTTTTTAATCATTGAAGACCAGTTACCTAGAAGCATTCATTATAGTGATACGCGTCATTTTAAGTATCAGTTTTTGAGAAAGCCAAGTTCGTTACTAAAATCAGATACTTATAAAACGATCATTTTCCCAAGGTTTAGAAGGCAAGTAGTCTATGAATATGAGATTACCTCTGTTCCGCGTGGTTCACATGAATTAACGGATGTTCGTTTAGTGACGGGAGACTTTCTCGGTCTAGTGAGTAAAGAACATGTGTACTCCAATCGAGTAAGTATATTAAGTGAGCCTAGGGAAGTTCCACTAAGATTAAAAAATGATATCTCTTATTTTGAAGAAGGAGAGCAAACGGCCTATTCTATAAAAGCGAATCATACGAATCTAGTCTCTGGTGTTAGGGATTATGCGCCAGGTGACAGGGTATCGTGGTTAGACTGGAAAACAACGGCGAGAAAGCAGAAGCTTGTAACTAAAGAATTTGAACAGGAAAAGCATAAGGATTTAACGGTCGTTCTAAATGGGATTCAGTCTGAGGAAGATGACTGGTTAGCTTTTGAAGGTTCAGTGGAAATGGCGAATTCAATCGTTCGTGAATCTATTGACGATCATGGGAAAGTGTCATTTGTTGCAATTGGTGAGAATCGTCATGAGATTCAGCTAGAACGAGGCCGAAGAGATTTAGATCGCTTAACTCGCTTTTTAGCAGAAGTGAAACTAGTAGATGAATCTAAGCCGTTTTCATCTAAACTATTAAAAGAAGGAATGCTCATTTCGAAAGATCGAAATATTGTTGTCATTACGCATGAACTAGATCCTCATTTGCATCGTACGATGAGCCGAATTAATCAACAAGATGCGAAGGTGAGTTTGATTTATATTCGTAGTAAGCACCTAGTGTCTTCTCGTGAAAGACAAGGGTTAGATCAACTTAAGCAAGAAGGTGTCATCGTGACATGGCTTAATGAGGATCAATTAACAGGGAGAATAATTGAGGTGAACACATAATGCTTAATGGTAAAGCGGGGGAATGGATCTCAATAGTTTTATATGGTGGAAGTATGTTGTTACTGCTTGAGTGGATTTATCCGCTTGATGAAGTAACCAAAACAGGCTATACGTCAACGTTTGTGATGTTCATTGCATTATGCTTTATATTATCTGCCACTCAATTAGCATTTTGGATTGTGTCACCAATTAAATTTCTCGGTCTGTTATTTGTGCTTCATCAATTATTCTTTCAGCCTAGTTTTTTATCTAAGGAATGGGTATCGTTATTTTGGGATCAAATACAGTTGAATGTTGCCTTTTTATTGACGGCAGATTGGGTGTCATTAACGCCATTCTTTAGAACTCTATTATTTTTAATCTTACTATGGATGTTAAGTTACTTATTATATTATTGGTTCGCGGTTCGGAAAAAACCGTTTTCGTTTATATTGTTTACATTCGTCTATTTAACGGTACTTGATACATTTACCACATTTGACGCTAGTACGGCGATTATTAGAGCGTTCGTCATCGGTGTTGGTATCATGGGTGTAGCATATTTGCAGCATCTATTAGAGAAAGAAAATATGCGTATGCCGGCGATGAAAACGTTGATGATGTGGATTGCTCCGCTATTATTGGTGATTGGCTTTAGTACCGTGGTTGGTTATGCTGCGCCAAAGTTTGACCCGATTTGGCCAGACCCTGTACCTTTTATTCAAAGTACTGCTGAAGGTAGTGGTTTTGGGGATGGACCAGGCGCCGGTGTCCAAAAGATAGGGTATGGTGAAAATGATGAACGATTAGGAGGCGGCTTTGTACAAGACGATACAACGGTCTTCTATGCTGAAGCGCCAGGTACTCAGTACTGGAAGGTGGAAACGAAGGATACATACACCGGAAAGGGCTGGGTTAGAAGTCAAGAGGGTCAGTTTGAACGGACTGAAGGCACTTTACAGGAGCTCCAACCTTATTCTGATCTTGTTGAATTGAATGAGGATTATGCGAGTATTCAATTTGAAGACCCAGGTTTGCTAGATAAATTGGTTTATACTTATGGCGCTGAGGCTGTGACTTATGTTCAAGATAGTATGAACTTCGATGTTAATGCGATTACAGGTGAAGTAATTCCAGTTGTAAATGGTGAGACAGCATTACCTGATGCTTATCGTATTGATCTGCAGCGGCCATCATTCCCAGTTGAAGACATGCGCTCAGTGACGGAAGCAGGGGAAGCAGATGATCAGTATTTACAACTTCCTGAGGGTTTACCAGAACGAGTTGTAAGGTTAGCAGAGGAGATTACGTCTGAGCACGATAATCGTTATGATAAAGCGAAGGCTATTGAAGAATATTTTTCAACAAACAATTTTATCTATGAGACGCAGGATGTTGCAGTGCCTGGTGAAGATGAAGATTATGTGGATCAATTTTTATTTGAAACGAAGGCAGGTTATTGTGATAACTTCTCAACATCCATGGTCGTTTTATTAAGAGCTGTTGATATACCTGCTCGTTGGGCAAAAGGCTTTACTGAAGGTGAGCGCTTATCAGGTGAAAATATCTTTGAGGGTAGTAAGCCCGAATATGAAGTGACTAATAACAATGCTCACTCATGGGTAGAAGTTTATTTCCCTAATGTTGGCTGGGTACCATTTGAGCCAACAGTTGGTTTTGATAACAATAGTAGCTTTAACTATGGGGAGCGACAAGATGACCAACTTGAGCAGGAAGATCAGGAGCTTGAACAACCTGAAACACCTGAAATGCCGAAGCCTGAGGAAGGTCAAGAACAGGAAGAAGACGACAGTCAAGCAGCTGCAGGCTGGTCTATTTCAAAACCGATGCAATTTACTTTAATAGGTGCTGCGGTCGTCCTATTAGCTCTCGTCATTTGGTTAATTATAAGAAAGCGACTCGTCATCATGAGTAAATGGAAGGGCAAGAGGCTAGAGCAGCATGCTGATGTAGACACGTTTACAGAGGGCTATCAATTTTTACTTCAAGCACTAGCTAAAAAAGGCTTAATTTTGAAAGAGGGACAGACACTTCGTGAATACGCTTCAGATGTAGATCTTTGGTTTGGCCATGGGGAGATGTCAAAGCTGACCACTTATTATGAAAGAGTCATATACCGTGATGAACCAATGGATGAACATCATCGTGAAGTGTACCGGTTATGGAATCGTCTAGTAAATGAAATCTTAGCTTGACGCACAAGTTAAACGGGTGTACAGTATTATTGTACAAAAATTAAATGAAACACCTCGTATAATATTGGGGATACGGCCCAAGAGTTTCTACCGAACCACCGTAAATGGTTCGACTACGGGGATTGCATATATATTATGTCGTGTTCGTGGAGTGAATCCACACACGTCTCATTTGCAATTTTCCTCGTTAAAAACTCTTGGTACAGATGCCAAGAGTTTTTTGTATTTTAAGCGTCTTTAACATCGAGGGTGTTTCTTCTTTGGGGGAGGAACCACAATGAAGAAGTATTTTAAGTTTGACGAATACGGTACGAACTATCGTAAAGAAACGATGGCAGGGTTAACGACCTTTCTAGCTATGGCCTATATTTTATTTGTTAACCCTAATGTTTTATCTTTAGCTGATATTGAAGAGCTGCCAGCAGGTGTAACGCGAATGGACCCTGGTGCGATCTTCACCGCAACAGCTTTAGCTGCTGCCATCGGTACACTTATTATGGGATTAGTTGCACGTTACCCGATTGCGCTCGCTCCGGGTATGGGTCTAAATGCATTCTTTGCTTACACAGTTGTTTTAGGATTTGGAATCCCGTGGGAAACTGCACTAGCAGGAGTGCTTGCATCAGGATTGATTTTCGTCGTTTTAACCGTTACAGGTGTACGCGAACGAGTGATTAACGCCATTCCTAATAATTTAAAACTAGCGGTTGGTGCTGGAATTGGTTTATTTATTGCCTTTATAGGATTGACAAATGTCGGGATCATTGAAGCGGATCCCGCGACGTTTTTAACGCTTGGTGATTTAACAGAACCACATACACTACTAGCTATTTTTGGTGTGTTTGCGACAGTCATCTTACTCGTTTTAGGCTTTAAAGGTGGAGTCTTCTATGGCATGATTCTGACATCTATAGCTGGAATGGTAGTAGGCCTGATTGATCCGCCAAGTGGGATTAATGGCGTTATTGGCTCTGTTCCTAGTTTAGAGCCTACTTTCGGTGCTGCACTTACGCACTTCGGAAACATTTTCACGTTAGATATGTTAGTCGTTATTTTAACGTTCTTGTTCGTTGACTTTTTCGATACAGCTGGTACATTAGTTGCTGTTGCGACGCAAGGTGGTTTAATGAAAAATGGAAAATTACCTCGTGCTAACCGTGCGCTATTCTCGGATTCAGCGGCAACGGTTGCAGGATCTGTATTAGGTACTTCGACAACAACGTCATTTATTGAATCAACAACAGGGGTTAGTGCAGGAGGACGTACTGGGTTTGCATCCATTGTGACCGCAGCACTCTTCTTACTAGCATTGCTTTTTTCACCTTTATTAAGTGTTGTGACATCAGAAGTAACAGCACCTGCATTAATTATTGTCGGTATTTTAATGGCTGCCAACTTAAAGAATATCGATTGGGATCAATTTGAAATTGCTGTACCAGCCTTTCTAACAGTCATTGCCATGCCGTTAACTTATAGCATTGCAACAGGGATTGCCGTAGGATTTATTTTCTATCCGATTACAATGTTATTAAAAGGCCGAGGTAAAGAGATTCATCCGATCATGTACGGATTATTCGTCATCTTTATTCTTTACTTCATTTTCTTAACGGAGTAATTATTTGTCGCCTTCTTTGATTTGGATCGATTTAGAGCGATGAGAATCATGAACATCTTTATACAAATGAATATAGACAAGGCCATGTTCGTAGCGGGCGTGAATCTTGTCTTCCCTGACTTTATAAGGGAGCTCAATCGACCGGTTGAAGCTCCCTTGTATTATTTCCTCTTGAATAAGTTCATAACCACTCGCTGACAGCTTAATCTCACCTTCAACTTTTAAATGGTAACCATCGATTGCACAGTGAATCTGTTTGATTTGGTTAATTCCGGGAATGTTAATGACACATAAAATTTCATAATCTTTTTTAAATATATTGACTTGTGGGATATTCGGTTTTAAAATACTTTCAAATTCATTCCAAAAAGGTTCTCCGAAAAATTGATCAATGTTCTTTCGCCAGTCATGCATATGTTTAAACGAATTCATCAAGTCGATCATTCCTTTTCTTAATTCTTCTGCATTAACATATGCAAATAGGCGAACAGTTGATATAATAGCTATTACAAAAGAGGTGATGTCCATATGTTGGAAAATGGCATCGTGATGCTCGCAATTATTTTAAGTGTTAATATCATTTACGTCTCATTATTAACCGTACGTATGATCTTTACATTAAAAGGAAAACGGTATATTGCTGCATCCGTTGGTGTATTTGAAATTACAACGTATACACTGGGATTAGGACTTGTTTTAGAAAATTTAGATCAAATACAAAACTTAATTGCTTATGCGTTAGGATTTGGTATTGGGGTCATCACAGGGATGAAGATTGAAGAAAAGCTGGCAATTGGTTATATTACAGTTAACATTATCTCATCTAATCCAGATATACCGTTTACTGAAACCTTAAGAGAAAAAGGTTATGGAGTTACGAGTTGGTATGCATATGGAATGGAAGGAGACCGCCTGGCGATGCAGGTGTTAACTCCAAGGAAATATGAGTTAATGCTTTATGAGACCATCAAAGACATTGACCCTAAAGCATTTATCATTGCTTATGAACCGCGCCAAATCTTTGGAGGCTTCTGGGTTAAGAAAGTTAAAGGGAGTAAATTAAAACGTGAAGAAGAAAAAATACAGAGTGAGTGATTATAAATCGATTAATGAATGTGTCGATCAAATTAAAAAAGATGGATATATGCCTGTGAAACGGTTCGAGAAACCAGTGTTCAAAGAAACAAAAGGTGACCCAGAACCAGTCAGACAGGACATCATATTTGAAGCGGTAAAAGTGGAAGAATAAAATGCCCTGGGTTCAGGGCATTTTTGATAAAGGGTGTAGCTATTTTGACTCTGATTGCTCATGGTGTTGTTCTTGATTCATCTTTTGCTGAACCACATCAGTAACGGGACAATAACGAACAATACCTTCAGCGACTTTCATCGACGACATTAACACAATCATCCAGTAGCTTTGATTCCAAGGACGCTTAACTAACTTTACAGCACCATAAACGGTTAAGAATAACCCTAACGTAATTCGTGTTAATGCGTTAATCGTACCAATGTTTTGTTTTCCCATTTTACCCCTTCCCTTCACAGTTTTAATGTATTAAAATTTGACTATAGATAGTTTTGAAACGGGGGATTTTAATGAATGAACATTTATATAGATGGCGTAATAAGCAACTACGAGAACATGTAGCTGTCATTGACGGCCATCTCGCACCTACAAAAATTTTGAAACAAGCAACCTACTTAAACGTCTACTTAAAGAAATGGTTAACGGCAAATATTTGGATCTATGAAGATCGCATTGTTTATGTAGGCGATGATATGCCTGAACGGACGTCGCAATCAACAGAGATTGTTGATTGTCAAGAACAATATTTAGTTCCAGGCTACGTTGAACCACATGCTCACCCATTTCAGTTATATAATCCCCATTCCTTAGCTGAATATGCACTTAAAACAGGAACAACCACTTTAGTGAATGATAATCTAATGTGGCTTTTATTATTAAATCAAAAGAAAGCGTTTTCTTTATTAGATGAAATGCAGAACTTGCCTGTTTCAATGTTCTGGTGGTCACGTTTTAGTTCACAATCTGAGCTACGTGATGAGTCAGAGTTTCTAGATGATGAAGAAGTCTTAAATTGGCTAAATCACGAAGCCGTCATTCAAGGAGGCGAGCTTACGAACTGGCCTGATATATTGCATGAAGATGAACGAGGTTTGTATTGGATGCAGGAGACAAAGCGTTTAAGAAAAGCTGTAGAAGGGCATTTTCCAGGCGCGTCTAAGAAAACGTTAACG
Source organism: Piscibacillus salipiscarius (assembly GCF_042685285.1). Lineage (NCBI taxonomy): Bacteria > Bacillati > Bacillota > Bacilli > Caryophanales > Bacillaceae > Piscibacillus > Piscibacillus salipiscarius. The sequence goes on from NZ_JBHUMZ010000013.1 coordinate 22,566, forward strand.
AAAATGAAATTATTAGGGGCTGACGGGGATCACGAGTCCATCTCAGGTGAAGAATTATATCGCCGATTAGAACTAGGTTACTATGCAGCAATTCGTAACAGTTCCATTAGACCCGATTTACGAAACATTCTACAGGATTTAAAAGATTTAAACTTAAACGTGTGGGAGCAGGTCTTATATACAACAGACGGGTCGACTCCTTCATTTTATGAAGAAGGAATTATTAATAAGTGTATTGAAATTGCTATAGAAGAGGGAGTTCCTGTTGAAGAAGCATACGCGATGGCGTCGCTAAACCCGGCAAGGTACTTCTCGCTAGAGCACCGCTTAGGTAGCATTGCACCAGGGCGCGTAGCACATATTAATTTCCTAACAGATAAAGATCAACCAACCCCTGTTTCGGTTCTGGCAAAAGGCGAATGGGCTTTGAAAGATGGAAAAACGATTAATCAACTGCCATCCATTGATTGGGAACAATTCACTCTAACTAAGATGTCATTAGACTGGACGCTAGACTCTGATGAACTACGTTTCTCAATGCCGATTGGTATGGAAATGGTTAATGACGTCATCATGAAACCTTATCCAATCAAATCTGAAGCGGATCAAAACATGTTAGCTAGGTCTAAAAACGAAGCTTATGTGATGTTAATGGACCGAGATGGCGAGTGGCGCGTTTCGACGTTTTTGAAAGGTTTTACTAACCAATTAGGTGGACTAGTTAGTTCCTATTCAAACACGGGTGATATCATTCTAATTGGAAAAAGTAAACGAGATATGAAATTAGCTTTTGATCGTATGCAAGAATTGGGTGGTGGAATCGTGCTGGCTCATGAAGGTGAAATTATTTTCGAGATGCCTCTTGAAATAAAAGGAGTCATGACGGACGCCCCAATGGAAGAACTCATTAAACAAGAGACAGAATTAAAGAAGATTTTGCAAGATTTTGGGTATGCACACAGCGATCCAGTTTATACGTTGCTGTTTTTATCCTCAACACATTTACCGTATATTCGTATTACGCCAGTCGGAATTATGGATGTCTTGAAAAAAGACATACTCTTTCCAGCAATCATGCGTTAAAATAGAAAAAGACTAAAGTCTAGGGGATGTGGAATATGAGAAAGTTTGTGATAATATTATTAATAGCTTTATTCGGCTTTTTGGTAGCCTGTTCTGATAAAGAAAGCCAGGAACCAGTTGAAGAAGAACCTGTAGAAGAACAAACCGAAGAACCAACTGAGCAAGAAGAAGCTGAGGAAACTGACCCAGAAAAAGATGAACCGGAATTTATTTATCCATTAACGGGACTACCAGCTGAAGAAGAGCCGACGAACCGAGCTATAGGTGTTATGGTGAATAACCATAATAAGGCGAGACCACAAACAGGCCTAGTGAAAGCAGATATGGTATATGAGTTTTTAGCGGAAGGACCTATTTCAAGGTTTTTGGCGATTTACCAAAGTGAGATTCCAGATGTAGTCGGACCTGTCAGAAGTGCACGTGAATATTACTATGAAACAGCCGATGCACATGAAGCGATTTACGTCTATCATGGTGCTGCTAATTTCATTGAAAAAGACTTAAGAGCAGGTGTTGTCGATAATATTAATGGAGCCTATTACGATAATGATCAGTTCTTATTTAAGCGTGAATCTTTTAGACAAGCTCCTCACAATTCTTATGTTATGCTGCCAAATGTGTATGAAGTAGCTTCGCGAAACAATATTGAAACTGAGAAAAAACATGAAGCTTGGGACTTTTTATCTGACGAAGAACTAGTTGATGGTAAAGCTGCAAAAGAAGTTAAGATTCGTTATTTTGATAATCTAAAAGTATCATATGTTTATGATCCTTCAACAGAGCGCTATACGCGTTATAGTGATGGAATAAAGTCGACTGATCTAAACACAGAAGAAGCTGTTGAAGTTTCGAATATTTTAGTTTATGAAACCGAACATGAGATTATTGACAATGTAGGGAGACGATTTATTGATCGTGAGTCGGGTGGCGACGGCTATCTAATCCAAAAAGGTAAGATTAAAAAGATTAAATGGAAAAATGTTGATGGTTTGATGAAACCATTTATAGATGGAGAAGTTGCAAAACTTGCACCCGGTAAGACATGGATTAATGTCATACCAAAATCTCCTGGTTTAGACAAAGGCGTAACCTACGAATAATAAGGAGGAACACATCATGCAAATTGATAAATTACGCGGACGTGAATTAGACCAGTTATTTGAAGCAATATTAACTCTAAAAGATGTTGAGGAGTGCTATCGGTTCTTTGACGACGTAGCAACTGTTAATGAAATTCAAGCGTTAGCTCAGCGCCTTGATGTTGCTCGCATGCTACGTGAAGGTCATACGTATCACCGAATCGAGGATGAAACAAGCGCTTCAACGGCAACGATTTCACGTGTTAAACGCTGCTTGAATTATGGCAACGATGCTTATGAATTAGTACTTGATCGTATATATAGTAAAGATGATGAAGATAATAAATAAGAGTAGAAAAGCTTTTGCGGTATAAACGCAAAAGCTTTTTTTATCCTGATCTATTGAGTTAGATCTAGCGCCGGTGAACTTTCGCCACCAGCATTTTATAAGGGAATTTTACTAGACAATTTTTCGGTATACTAGACAATTCAGCGCTTTTACTAAACAAAACAGCGAATTTACTAGACAATTTTAAAGTTTTACTAGACAAAACCGTGAATTTACTAGACAAAGTTCGAAATTTACTAGAAGATTTTTTGAAATACTAGACAAAATTCATTTAACAACTAAATAGGAAAAAATTTCACTTTTAAAATGGCTTCGTGTAGGGAATAAATCAACTATGTCAAAGTTAAGAAAGAAGGACTAAAATGAATAAAGGCAAGTTATGGATTAATGTAAGGGACAGTTTCTGGTTTCTACCAGCCATATATAGCATTTTATCGTTATTAGCTGTAGCAATTATCAGTCTAATGGATCAATGGGTTTTATCAGCCATAAAAAACGATATTCCAACGATCTTTTTAACCGAAAAATCAGTTACTCAGACGATTTATGGATCAATGGTTACAGCTATTCTAACCATGACAACGATTAGCTTCTCTACTATTATGGTCGTGTTGTCTACGTATAGCACGCAATTTTCACCGCGAACTTTACAAGATTTTATGAAAAGCAGGGTGACTCAGCACGTTTTAGGAGTTTTCTCATTTGGGTTTATCTTTTCTCTTGTGAACTTATTTTTAGTAGGTAAAGACCCAAGCTCTGCTTTGTTCAGTCCATTTTTTGCAATAGTTGTATCCATCATTTGTTTGGCATTCTTTTTACTATTCATTCACCACTCATCACGATTTTTGAAGGTGAATAATTTAATTGGTTCTATACGTTCAGATACTTCAAAACTCATTCAAAGGACTTTTCAGGAGAAAGAGTATCATGAATATTGTGATTGGAACGAATCAGATTTAAATCAATTAGAGAAAGAGTCATCAGAAGTAATCAAAGCAAAGAAATCAGGCTACGTACAAAGCATCCAATTTAAACCATTAATCGATTGGGCACAGCAGAACAATGTAGTCCTTGAGGCAAACTTTTTTGTCGGAGAATATATTCAAAAGGGAATGGATTTATTTTACTATTGGGACCAAGGAGAAAATGAAATATCTAATTTACATGAATGTCTGGAGTATGTCTTGGTGGGTAATTAAAGAGCAGATACTCAAGACGTCGAGTTTTCCATTCAAAAGCTGGTCGAGATTGCTGTACGGGCTATATCCCCAAGTTTAAATGATCCGCATACGGCAACTAACTGTATTAACCGCATTGGGTCATTGCTTATCGAACTAGGGTCTGTATATGAACCTATTCGGTATTTCGCAGATGATGATGAAAATCTAAGAATCATAGTAGATCCATTGACTTTTGAAGAGTATCTGTATAAAAGCTTCTATCAAATTCGACTGTACGGATATCACGATATTTCAGTGATGAATAGTGTGATTGAAGTTCTTTATAAGATGGCTCATGTCCATGGAGATCGAATTAAACATGATGTTTGGCGGTTTGGAAAGTATATGATTAAGGCAGTAGATGTTGAAAATATGGATGAGCTAGATTTTAATCATTTTAATCATCAAGTCCAGAAGTTAGGTGCGGCCTGCGATGAAGAAATTCAACTTAGGTAAACAAAAAAAGTCAGATAACGTTTTGGTTATCTGACTTTTTTACATCCGAGTAATCCCGTGTATGAATATAGAGAAAGCAAAGCTTATGAATGATAGTCCACCTAATGGAATAGCAAAGGACATGTTATTTCTTAGTTCGAACAATGCTACTGTAGCACCTATTACAGATAACCCTATCCATAATGGAAGGAATATTACATCTGTGACATGATAAGGAAGTAAAGTATAAAAGCCTGATAAGAATAAGGTCCAGTGCAAAAGGATTAAACTAAATGCGAATAAGGTCCATTTATTAGGTGATGCGCCTTTACCGTATTTTATAAATGAATAAATCGGTAATCCAATCATGATTAAAAACAATAAGACAAACAGACTTAACAAAATTAATGTAATCCCCATAACGCTCATTCCTACTGGTCCGGAGTTTCTTCATCTTCACGATATTCCAATATATCCCCAGGCTGGCAATCTAATGCCTTACAAATTGCTTCTAAAGTTGAGAAACGAATGGCTTTTGCTTTGCCATTTTTTAATATAGAAAGGTTAGCCATCGTGATTCCAACTCTTTCAGACAGTTCGGTTACACTCATTTTCCTTTTAGCCAGCATGACATCAACGTTTATGATAATCGCCATGTGTATTCACCTCAGACCGTTAATTCATTTTCTTTTTTATAATTAATTGCCTGTTGTAACAACTTTTGTAGAACAGCCGCAAAAACTGCAACAACTATTGACGCAGCTATAATAATCATACCAATTAAAATTATTCCAGGTGCGTCATCCCGTTCAGCTACTAAATAAAATAAAGGCATTCCGAATATATACAAGGTCCCAAGAGTGACAGCACTTAACTTAATCGTTTTTAAAGCGTGGACAGATAACTCAGAAAAAGCAAGATTCTGATCAATAAAGTTTAACAGTTTAAAAGCTTGGTATAAAGCATAATAAAAAGGTATGGCCGTCACATAAAAGAACACAATGACAAGATATTTTATAAATTCCATTTCAGGGTATAGTTCAGCTGCGAAGTCTCCAATATTAGGAACTAAAAAGATACACAAAGCTAAAACTGGAAGACCAAGTAGGATGACAGCTAAACGTAAGAAAAGCGTTGAACCATTTTTCATCACACACACCTCACATTTTGTTGTAGGTTCATTATAGTATGTTTTTTATCGTTTATCAATAAAAAGTTATTGAATAAAATTACGAAATTACTATTAATTTATTGACTTAATCAAACACAAAAAACTTGGGTAAGACCCAAGCTTATGTATGTTATTTATTTTTAAAATACTTTGGATTTATTAATGAATTTGGGCTTCATTTGTAAAGTTTGCACCAGCCCATTCTCCTTCATTTTTAAACAACTCAATGACAACCTTTTGATCCTTCGGCGGATTATCTATCCAGTCGAGCAGGGTGCGAATGATCGGTTCTTTTTCTGGAAAGTAAATAAGAAAGACTTTGGACTGTTCGTCAAGTCGTGTCGTCCAAATTTGAGAACGTACCATCACCATTGTGTAGTATGTTCGAATGAGTTTACGAGCGAAGTTTTGTGTAAATGTTTTAAAGTCTTTCTTAGAAGCTGTTTCTAATCTATTAAGTGTCCTGTTTAGAACATCATTAATATCACCATTAAAACGGATGGCAATTTCTGGTGTAAGTTTATATGGATCAAACCGTTCTCCTAAATCCTCACCATACACACAAACACAGAGTTCCTTAAGGAATGCATTTTCATAATAATTAGTAGGGTCAACTATGTAGTCGTAATCTGCTACAGCTATACCAACATCACGAACTAAAGAACGATACTTTTCAGACAATATCCCAGCAAGTTTCTTTAACTCACCTAATTGATCAGAACTCAGTTTAGAATTGAACATGGCAATAAGATCTAAATCTGACTTTTTTACGATGGCTTCACCTCTTGCTACACTACCGTACACATAAACACTGTGCAAGTGTTGGCGGAATGAACTCTTGAGGCTCACGATAGAATCTTGTATGCAAGAAGCATAGATATCACCAATTTTGTCTTTGCTAACATCACTGACTATATAACCATGATCATCTAGACCATAACCGGCTTTTAAACGTTTTATTTTAACCATCGCCCTTCTCCTAGCATTTCACTAATTATATCATTAAAAAAATGCATCTAAACGAGTATTTACTGAGTAAACTATTTGTTAGTTACTTTTAAACTTTATGTTATTCTTTAAAAGGTTATCCTTAATAAACTCGTTGATACCCGTGTCAGATCTCATATAAAAAGGAACCTCGCGCGCGAGGTTCCTTACCTATTACCCTCTTAATAGTCGAAGACCATTCAAGATCACGAGAATTGTACTACCTTCATGGCCGATGACGCCTAATGGAAGTGTTAAGCTTTGAGCAAAGTTAGCTGTGATTAATAGAATAATAACAGCAATTGAGAAGACGAGATTTTGTTTAATGATTCGGTTCAGTTTTGTTGATAGTTTGTAAGAGCGTTCAATTTTGTGTAGTTCGCTGTTCATCAAGACTAAGTCCGATGTTTCAATGGCGACGTCTGTTCCATTGCCCATTGCGATTCCAATATCGGCTTTCGCCATAGCCGGTGCATCATTCACACCATCGCCGACCATGGCGACAGACCCGTAAGCTTCTCTAAGTTTTTCAATTTGTAAAACCTTCTCCTCTGGTAAACATTCCGAAATCCATTCTTTCAAGCCGGCTTCATGACCAATTGAAGCGGCAGTCTGTTCATGATCACCGGTGATCATGATTGTTTTAACACCTTGTTGATTTAAAAATTGAATGAGCGCCTTGGCTTCTGGTCTAATCTGGTCTTTGACGCCAATCACAGCAACCAACTTATCATCTTTAGCCACATAGACAACAGTTTTCCCTTCGCTTTGAAGTAATTCACGTTTTTTACGTAATAAATCTGGAAAAACCTCCACCTTCTCAATAAGTCGTTCGTTTCCGAGCATCCATACATTGTCACCAATCACTGCTCTAACTCCCTGTCCAGGTATGTCTTCAGTTGACTGTACAGACACTTGCCTAGTACTGCCACGAGTTTCAGCAAACGAGACAATCGCACGTGCTAATGGGTGACTCGACTGTTTTTCAATCGCTAGGATGTTTTGTAAAATATTTTCGTCATCTATTACAGTTTCAAAGTCCGTAACCTCTGGCTCGCCTTTTGTAATTGTTCCTGTTTTATCAAAAGCAACAGCTTTAACTTTAGATAGCTTTTCTAAGTAGGTGCCACCTTTCATTAAAACACCATTTCTTGCTCCTGAACTGATTGCAGATAATAATGCAGGCATGATGGAGGCGACGACTGCACAAGGTGATGCAACTACTAGTAACACCATGGCTCGGTAAAAGGTTTGGTCAAAACTCCAGTCAAAAGCGAAGGGTGGTATGACGAGCATGAGTGATACGACGACTAATACAGTAATAACATACGGGCCTTCAATTTTTTCTATCAACTGTTGGGAGGGAGGGCGATTTCCTTTAGCTTCTTCAACAAGACGAATCATCTTTTGAAATAGCGAATCTTCATCCTTTTTGGTCACTTCAACAACAATTGAACCACTTCCATTCATTGTCCCGTTAAACACTTCATCCCCAACGTCTTTATTGACAGGCATCGATTCACCTGTAATTGTAGACTCATCAATGGATGTAATCCCGCTCATAATTTTTCCATCTGCAGGGACACGCTCACCATTTCTAATTAGAATTCTATCTCCTATTTCAAGCTGACTAACCCTGACTGGAGTGACTGTATCATGCTCGGTTATTAGGTTTGCTTCTTCTGGTGCTAGTTTAATAAGTTTGGATAGATCTTTTTCACTTTTTTGTAGAGAGTAAGTTTCCAGTGCTCCACTTAATGAAAAGATGAAAATCAGGATAGCACCTTCATGCCAGTAGCCAATTGATGCAGCCCCGACAGCTGCAATAATCATTAAAATCTCAACGTTTAAGCTTTTATCATAAATGAGATCTTCAATTCCTTCTTTTGCTTTATAGTATCCGCCTATTATGTAGGCCAGAACATAAAGCATCGCTACCCAAACGCCATTTGCTTGATTTATTTCACTTAAGTAAGCAAGTAATAGTAAAAGTCCACCAACAATAGCAAAAATAAGTTCTCTGTGAATCGACAATTTCTCCAAAAACGGTTGTTTATAAGTATTGGATAATTCCATCACATTCCCCTCCCAATTCATGTGTAAGTGTTTGAAACTTGCAGATAATGACTTGTAGCTAATTTCGGAAAACTTACAGGTAATTTCAATTAACTCGCAGGCAAATCGTTAAAACCTGTAGCTAAATCAAAAAGCATGCAGGTGAACACTTTTTTATAAAAATTATTACTTTATAATTATTATAAATAAATAATAACACACTTCACCCTGGGTGGTAAGTGTTTTGCTTAAAATAGGAAAAATGTAAGGGTGAAGGATAGGATTGAGCCTAGAATAGTAGTGGTGAGATATAATATGAAGGTGATCCATTGTTGTTCTTGAATGAGCTTCATGGACTCAACGCAAAAGGTTGAAAAGGTTGTAAACGCACCTAGAAAGCCAACTGCGAAAAATGTATAAACATATTGAGTTTCTATGAAAATGGCCATTACAATGCCGAGAAGTGCTGAGCCAATTAGGTTAATAACAAGTGTCGAAAAAGGGAAGGGGTGCTTTTTCTCGAACAAGTTGACGACTTCAAAACGGCTAATGGCTCCAAGTGCGCCGCCTAGGGCCAGAATCAATAGGTTCATGCTGCTTGGCCCCTTTCGTATATGTTTTTAATAATCCAAAAGCCGAGCATGGCTAATAAAATACCACCAATTACTGAAGCTAGAACATATGCTAAAAATTGAAAGGCCGACGTTGATAACAATATAGTGGCATCGGCAGCGAACATCGACATGGTTGTAAAAGAACCACAAAACCCGACGCCAAATAATAAATGAAGCGTGTTATTTTTTCTGAAAAATAAGTAGGCCGTAAAACCTCCTAATAGTAAACTTCCGACTAGATTGACGATTAAGGTGCCTGTTGGGAAAGAGGAAAAGCTAAAAAATTCAGCGATGCCTCCTCTAGCTAGTGTCCCTGTAGCACCACCTAAGCCTACCCACAGCCAATCCGATAGACGTGCTTTCATCATGATTCCTCCGTATACTTAAAGCCCCTACTTGATGTAGAGGCTTTGAAGTTTAGTATTTCACTTTGTCTTGTAAGAAAGTTTTTAGTTCAGATATTGGCATACGCTTCTGTTCCATCGTGTCACGGTCGCGTACGGTGACTTGGCCGTCTTCTTTTGAATCAAAGTCATACGTAATACAAAATGGCGTTCCGATTTCGTCGTGACGTCGGTAACGTTTACCGATTGATCCTGACTCATCATAATCGACCATGAAGTCTTGAGATAGATCAGCGAATACTTCTTGAGCCTCTTCGCTTAGCTTTTTAGATAAAGGAAAGACTGATGCTTTAAATGGTGCAACGGCTGGATGGAACTTCATTACCGTACGAGATGTGCCATCTTCAAGTTCTTCTTCCACATATGCATCTGCTAAGAAAGCTAATGCAAGGCGGTCTGCGCCTAATGCGGGTTCAATGACATAGGGTACATAGCGCTCATTTGTTTGCTGATCGATGTATTGCATATCTTCACCTGAGTGTTCAGCATGCTTGCTTAAGTCGTAATCTGTGCGAGAGGCGATTCCCCATAACTCACCCCAACCGAATGGGAACTGATACTCTAAATCAGTTGTCGCATTACTATAATGAGATAGCTCTTCAGAATCGTGTTCGCGACGGCGGATTCTGTCATTATCTAACCCTAAATCTGTTAACCAGTTGTGGCAGAAGTCTAACCAGTAGTTATACCACTCCATCTCTTCACCTGGTTTACAGAAGAATTCCATCTCCATTTGTTCGAATTCACGTGTACGGAAAATGAAGTTACCTGGCGTGATTTCGTTACGGAAACTTTTGCCGATTTGTGCGATACCGAAAGGCAGTTTTTTACGCATCGAACGTTGAACGTTCTTAAAGTTAACAAAAATACCTTGCGCTGTTTCAGGACGCATATAAATTTCATCTGAAGAATCCTCTGTGACACCTTGATGAGTTTTAAACATTAAGTTGAACTGACGGATATCCGTAAAGTTGCTTGAACCACAGTTCGGGCACGTTATGCCTTCTTTCTTAATAATTTTTTCTAACTCGTCAAAAGGTAACCCATCGACTACACGTTCTTCACCTTTCGCTTCAAAGTGGTTTTCGATGAGGTGGTCAGCGCGGTGGCGTGATTTACAGTCTTTACAGTCAATCATAGGGTCGTTAAAGTTACCTAAGTGACCTGATGCTTCCCAAGTCTTTGGGTTCATTAAAATAGCAGCATCTAATCCGACATTGTAAGGTGACTGCTGGACGAATTTTTTCCACCATGCGTCTTTTAAGTTTTTCTTGACTTCGACACCTAATGGGCCGTAATCCCAAGTGTTGGCTAGGCCTCCGTAGATTTCAGAGCCTTGAAAAACAAATCCACGATGTTTAGCGTGATTGACTAATTGTTCCATATCTTTTGCCATTGTAATTGGCCTCCCTTTTAAGTGATATCATTTTGTTTCGCTACAGGCGGACGCTTTCCTGAGGGCGCGGTCTTAACTTCACGAAACTCACATCGTTCGTTTCGCGTGATTTTCGCCTCGCGCTAATCCTCTAGGAGTCGCCGCCTTTCGCTTCACTTACAACGCACCATTGTTATAGAACCAATAATGCTTATAAACTAAAAAACTCCCGTCCACATGGGCTTAACCAGCCCAGGGACGAGAGTGTATCTCCCGCGGTTCCACCCTGATTGACATGCCAAGCATGCCCTCTTTCAGAACGAAAACTCCAGGTTGCCTTTTCACTAAACTATACTTTCAGGCTCTCACCATCCCTGAATCGCTATGAGCATCGAGCTTAGCTACTATTAACCCTTCAACGTTTTATGTAATTGATATCTTATATTAGCATATTGTACCACGCTTCTCAACTTTTATAAACAAAATATTAACACTATATGAAACCCTCAAATTGAGCTTTAATTTCTGATATAATGAGAAGGTGAAGTAGTCAGTTGGAGGAATGAAATCGTGATCGAAGACTTTAGCACGTGGAGACATATATTTAAACTTGATCCAAACAAGGAAATATCAGATGAAGATTTAGAAGCGATTTGCGAGTCGGGAACGGATGCCATCATAGTCGGCGGAACGGATGATGTGACGCTAGATGATGTCATCAATATGCTAGCTAGAGTTAGACGGTATACTGTTCCGTGTATTTTAGAAGTATCCAATATTGAGTCGGTAACTCCTGGATTTGATTTTTATTTTATCCCAATGGTGCTGAACAGTGAAGATCGTAAATGGATTATTGGACTGCACCAAGAAGCGGTTAAAACTTATGGCGAGTTTATCGAATGGGAAGAATTATTAACAGAGGGCTATATTATGCTCAATTCTAATTCAAAAGCTTATAGGTACACCAATTCAATTCCATTAGATGATGATGACGTCGTGGCATATGCTCAAACTGCTGAGAAACTCATGCGGCTTCCATTCGTCTACTTAGAATATAGCGGGACTTATGGCAATCCAGATTTAGTCCAAAACGTTCATGAAGCTTTGGATAATGCTGTGTTAATCTATGGTGGCGGTATTCAAACGAAGCAACAAGCAACTGAAATGGCGGAACGGTCAGATATTGTGGTTGTCGGTAACGTCATTTATGAAGATATCAAAGCAGCACTCCGGACGGTACATGCTGTTAAGAAAGTGAATTCGAAATAAAGGTGGGTCAAAGTTGAGTTTAACAGCCAATGAAATTTTAAGTGGCATGAACAAACCGCAACAAGAAGCGGTGCAACATACAGAAGGGCCATTACTAATCATGGCAGGTGCTGGTAGTGGTAAAACACGTGTTCTTACACATCGCATTGCATATTTATTAGCTGAAAAAGATGTAAATCCATACAACATTTTGGCCATTACGTTTACGAACAAGGCAGCTCGTGAGATGAAGGATCGTGTGGAACGTTTAGTTGGTGATGAAGCAAAAAATATTATCATGTCCACCTTCCACTCGCTTTGCGTTAGGATCTTGCGCCGTGATGGAGACAGAATCGGCATTGACCGTAACTTTGCTATTTATGACATGACTGATCAGCTTCAGGCCGTGAAAGAGTCATTACGTATGAATAATGTTGATTCTAAGCAGTATAATCCTAAAGCTGTTTTATTTGCGATTAGTGCTGCCAAAAATCAGCTTAAAACACCTCAAGTAATGAAAAATGAGGCTAATAACTATTACGAAGAAGTCATTGCACAACTATATGAAACGTATCAAGCTATTTTAAGGAAGAATCAGGCGCTTGATTTTGATGGTTTAATTATGGAGACGTTTCATTTATTTGATCGTGTGCCAGAGACTCTTAAGTTTTATCAAAACCGTTTCCAGTACATACATGTCGATGAGTATCAAGATACGAACAGAGCGCAGTATCAACTTGTTAAACTATTGGCTTCTCGATTTAAAAACTTATGCGTTGTTGGTGATTCCGATCAGTCGATTTATAAATGGCGCGGGGCGGATATTTATAATATTTTATCGTTTGAAGAGGATTACCCGAATGCGAAGGTGATTTTACTTGAACAAAACTATCGTTCAACAAAAACGATTTTAGGTGCAGCAAATACTGTGATTGAACACAATACGTCAAGAAAACCTAAAGAATTATGGACGGACAACCCTGATGGGACACAAATCAGACTTTATGAAGCGTATGATGAGCGTCAGGAGGCTCGTTATGTCATAGATCAAATCCAAGAAATTTTAGATGAAGGTAAAAGGGATTATCGTGATTTCGCTATTCTGTATCGTACGAATGCACAGTCACGTGCGATGGAGGATGTTTTGATGAAATCAAACATTCCGTATCAAATCATTGGCGGGACGAAATTCTATGACCGTAAGGAAATTAAGGATCTACTTGCATATTTGAGACTAATCGCAAACCCCCATGATGATATCAGCTTTTTAAGAGTGGTTAATGTACCTAAACGAGGGATTGGTAAGTCTTCAATTGAAAAACTACAAGTACATGCTGAAATGACTGATCAATCGTTATATGATGCTATTCGAGATTCAGATTTTGCCGGTATATCAAAAAAGGCAGTCAATCAGCTTCATCACTTTAGACAGCTAATTGAACAGTGGCGCAAGCAACAAGAGTTTTTAACGGTCACAGATTTAGTGCAAGAAGTGTTAACGCGCTCAGGCTATGAAGAGGAGCTGAAAAAGGATAAGTCTCTAGAGGCTCAGGGCCGTTTAGAAAACTTAGATGAATTTAAAACCGTTACTAAACAGTTCGAAGAAACAAATGAGGAAGACCAGTCATTAATTGCGTTTTTAACAGATTTAGCATTAGTATCTGATTTAGATCAAGCAGATGATGAAACAGATAATAAAGTGACGCTTATGACGCTACACTCAGCTAAAGGGCTAGAGTTTCCAATTGTTTTCTTAATTGGGCTAGAAGAGAATATTTTTCCTCACAGTCGTTCACTATTTGATGAAGAGGAGATGGAAGAAGAGCGTCGTTTAGCTTATGTAGGTATTACTCGTGCTGAGCAGTTATTATATATCACCTATGCATCATCACGTACGTTCTTTGGACGCAGGCAAAGTAATCAGCCTAGTCGTTTTATAGATGAAATTCCATCTGAGCTTATAGAACGAGAAGGCACGCTAAGTAATATGACGTTTGAATCTGGTGGAAGTTTAGAACAGGCTATGAACCAGCTATCGTCAAGGTCAGAACAACCGAAACCAAAACGTTACGCAAAGAAAATTAACCCAGCTCCAACCACCCCACAAAACTGGAATCCTGGAGATAAAGTTGAGCATAAAAAGTGGGGAGTCGGTACGATCGTCAAGGTTGTTGGTGATGGTGATAACCAAGAATTAGATATCGCATTTCCATCTCCAGTTGGCGTGAAGCGTTTGTTAGCTAATTTTGCTCCGGTTAATAAAATTGAATAAAAGAGGTGGCCATTCATGAACCGTGAAGAAGCTGCGAAGAAAATTGAGTATCTTAAAGATGAACTTAATCAATATAACTATGAGTATCACGTATTAGATAACCCAACTGTACCCGATCATATTTATGATGAGAAGCTTCATGAGTTAATTGGACTTGAAGAACAGTTCCCTGATCTTTTAACGGAAGATTCTCCAAGCCAGCGAGTTGGTGGTGAGCCGTTAGATAAATTTGTAAAGGTTGACCATGAGGTGCCGATGCTCAGTCTAGGTAATGCCTTTGGTGAAGATGATTTGCGTGATTTTGACAGGCGCATACGTGAGCAGGTCAATAACTATCGCTATGTATGTGAGCTGAAAATTGATGGTCTAGCTATTTCATTAACGTACGAAAACGGGAAATTTGTTAGAGGGGCAACCCGTGGCGATGGGAAAACAGGCGAAGATATTACGAATAACTTAAAAACGATTAAAAGTATTCCTCTAAAAATAAAAGAAGAAGAAACGATAGAAGTTCGCGGGGAAGCTTACATGCCTAAGAGGTCGTTTCTCGCTTTAAATGAAGCCAGAGAACAAGAGGGACTTGAAGTTTTTGCGAACCCTAGAAATGCAGCTGCAGGGTCTTTACGGCAGTTAGATCCTAAAATTGCGGCTAAGCGTAACTTAAGTATGTTCGTCTATAGTGTCGGCAAATGGGAAGCAGGTTCAATAGGAAGCCATAGTGAACGATTAGAATACTTAAACAAGCTAGGGTTTAAAACGAATCCAGAGACGCGTACATTTGAAGATATTGAAGATGTGATTAAGTATACGGAAGAGTGGACGTTAAAACGTAGTGAACTTGATTATGAAATTGATGGCATCGTGATTAAGGTTGATTCAATTGATCAGCAAGAAGAGCTAGGCTTTACCGCGAAAAGTCCGCGTTGGGCAATCGCTTATAAATTTCCGGCTGAAGAGGCCGTAACAAAACTTCATGATATCGAACTAAGCGTTGGCAGGACAGGTGCCATTACACCTACAGCAATTCTAGAACCCGTACAAGTGGCTGGTACAACAATATCTCGTGCCTCGTTACATAACGAAGACTTGATTATCGAGAAGGATATTCGTATTGGAGATACTGTGGTCATTAAAAAAGCAGGTGACATCATTCCAGAAGTCGTGCGTGTCGTTGAAGACGAACGTACAGGGGATGAGAAAGTTTTCAGAATGCCTGAGAATTGCCCGGTTTGCGGAAGTAAAATCGAAAAAGTCGACGACGAAGTTGCCTATAGATGTTTAAACCCGAACTGTGAAGCTCAGCTCAAGGAAGGGCTGATCCATTTTGTTTCGCGTAATGCGATGAACATTGATGGTTTGGGTGAGAAAGTGATTGAACAGCTTTTTGATAATGACTTAATTCATACCATTGCGGATTTATATAAATTAAACCGAGACGATCTATTAGAGCTTGAACGAATGGGTGAAAAATCGGTATCGAATTTACTAACTGCCATTGAAGCTTCAAAAGAAAATTCACTGGAGCGCTTATTGTTTGGCTTAGGTATTCGCTACGTAGGTAGTAAAGCGGCCGACACATTAGCCTCTCAGTTTAAATCAATGGACCAGCTCATAGATGCATCTGCTGAGGACCTTGAGGAAGTACCAGAAATCGGTTCAAAAATGGCAGAATCAATTGCGACGTACTTCGATAAACCTCAAGTTCAAGAGCTTATAAACGAACTGAGGAACTTAGGACTAAATATGGAATATTTAGGTGGAACAGTGGACGTCAGTACGGACTCAATCTTTTACGAAAAAACAGTCGTCTTAACTGGAAAGCTTGAGCAGCTGACTCGAGGAGAAGTGAAAGAGCGTATTGAAGCTTTAGGTGGTAATGTAACAGGAAGTGTCAGTAAGAAGACAGACCTTTTAATTGCCGGGGAAGATGCAGGTTCTAAATTAGATAAAGCGAAAAAGCTAGACGTTGAAGTGTGGAATGAGCAACAACTGATGGATGCACTCGATGCATAGGGAGTGGAAAGACATGAAGAAGTTAGCAATATTATTATCAGTTCTTCTCATCGTATCCGCCTGTACACCACAATACGAATCGGATGAAGAAGTCGTGCAGGAAGAGGAAGAAACGAATCCAGAAGAACAAACAACTAAAATTATTCCGAATCGGTATAATGAGGACGACTATCAAACTATTGTTCCTTATAAGCCAAGTGCAGCTAGAGGTACGATTACAGGCCAGGTTGCAAATGGGTACGATGTGGATGAATTAGAACTTGGGTTAATTAGACATGCGAAAGATACGTTTAGTCCGGATGACTATTTATTTCAAGAAGGACAGTATCTAGATGAAGGAACGATCTTTGACTGGATTGACTCACTAAATCCTCCGAATAAGAACAGTAAAAAGAAGAAGTATCATGAAGAGAATCCTAGGATTTTCTCGCACGTTTTAGAACACAATTATCTCGTGCGGACAAAAGATAACCGAGTTGAATTAGGCGGCATTGCAATAGGGATTGCGTTAAAATCTGAATACTCATTCAGCATCGAAGGAAACTCTTATTCAACTGATATTAGCTATGATGAAATGTTGTCAAAAGGTAAAGAGGTAACGAATTCTCTTTTATCTAGAATTAGGGATATTGAAGAACTAGAAAATGTTCCAGTAATGGTTGCTTTATACCGTGAAAATAGTAACAATGCGATTATTCCAGGTAATTTTGTTGCCAAAACAGTAGTTGAGCCGTTATCACAACAAGTTCAGGATTGGGACAGCATAAATGAAAACCATGTATTGTTTCCATCTGATGAAGCTCAAGAGAACTACTATGATCAATATGAATTAATGAATGAATTCACTCAACAAGTTCAAACATTTTTTCCAAATTATACAGGTGTCATTGGACGAGGGTTCTATGAAGGGGATCAATTACGGAATATGTCTATTAATATTCCAATTGAATTTTATGGTCAACAAGAAGTTGTGGCTTTTTCACAACACTTGTATAGCTTAATTATTGAATATTTCCCTACTTCTTATGATGTTGAAATAACTGTGGAATCGCCGAACCAGCAA
The DNA here is from genome assembly GCF_042685285.1 of Piscibacillus salipiscarius. Taxonomy (NCBI): domain Bacteria; kingdom Bacillati; phylum Bacillota; class Bacilli; order Caryophanales; family Bacillaceae; genus Piscibacillus; species Piscibacillus salipiscarius. The sequence goes on from NZ_JBHUMZ010000013.1 coordinate 39,934, forward strand.
GAGGCGTTAATTTATCGGAAGGCCGGCGAAGAGAATCCGAGTGTACACATTTACGAATAATCTAAAATTTTTGATTTGATTGACTGACACATTTCGTTTAAAATAGACAATGGAAGCGCTACAATAGCGGTCAAAAACGAATTAAGGAGGCTTTTAATATGGTACAACCATATCGTCATGAACCATTTACAGATTTTACTCTTGAAGAAAACAAAAAAGCAATGGAAGAAGCTCTAAGCCTTGTAAAAAGTGAACTCGGTAAAGAGTACCCACTAATCATTGGCGGAGAACGTATCTATACAGACAATAAATTAACGTCATTTAACCCAGCTAAGAAAGACGAAGTAGTTGGTTATGTATCTAAAGCTGACAAAGAGCTTGCAGAAAAGGCGATGCAAGTTGCGGATGAAACATTCGAATGGTGGAGAAAATCGACACCAGAAATGCGCGCTGATATTCTATTCCGCGCAGCAGCAATCGTACGTCGTCGTAAGCATGAATTCAATGCTTGGATTATTCACGAAGGCGGTAAGCCGTGGAAAGAAGCAGATGCAGATATCGCAGAAGGTATTGACTTCCTAGAATACTATGGTCGTCAAATGCTAGAAATTGCGAAAGATAAAGAGATTAATAGCCGTCCGGTTGAAAATAATCGTTTCGGATATATTCCATTAGGTGTAGGTTTAGTCGTTTCACCTTGGAACTTCCTATTCGCTATTATGTGTGGTACTGCAGTGTCGCCAATGGTTACAGGAAATACTGTCTTATTAAAACCTGCAAGTGCAACTCCAGTTATTGCTTACAAACTAATGGAAGTATTAGAAGAAGCAGGTATGCCAGCTGGCGTTATTAACTATATCCCAGGTAGCGGTAGCGAAATCGGTGACTACCTAGTAGAACACCCTAAAACACGTTTCGTAAGCTTCACAGGATCTCGTGATGTTGGTACGGGTATTTTTGAGAAAGCTGCAAAAGTTCAACCAGGCCAAAAATGGCTAAAACGTGTAGTTGCTGAAATGGGTGGTAAGGACACGATTGTCGTAGATAGCGATAGTGACCTAGAATTAGCAGCTGAATCAGTTATGAACTCTGCATTTGGTTTCCAAGGACAGAAATGTTCAGCATGTTCACGTGTTGTAGCGCATGAGGACGTTTACGATGATTTATTAGAGCGTGTTAAAGAACTGACTCAAGATATCACAGTTGGAAATACAACAGATAAGAACTACTTCATGGGACCAGTTATCGACCAAGGTGCTTATGATAAGATCATGGGTTACATTGACACTGGTAAAAATGAAGGAAAGTTAGTATTCGGTGGAGAAGGAGACGACTCGAAAGGTTACTTCATTAATCCAACAATCTTTGCTGATGTGGATCCTGAAGCAACCATTATGCAAGAGGAGATCTTCGGTCCAGTTGTGGCTTTCACTAAAGCAAAAGACTTTGATGAAGCTTTAGACATTGCAAACAACACGGATTACGGTCTAACAGGTGCAGTCATCTCTAACAACCGAAACCACTTAGAAATAGCTAGAGAAGACTTCCACGTAGGTAACCTATACTTCAACCGTGGCTGTACAGCAGCAATCGTTGGTTACCATCCATTTGGTGGCTTCAACATGTCAGGTACAGACTCTAAAGCTGGTGGACCAGATTACCTTTACAACTTCATGCAAGGTAAAACAGTTTCAGAGATGTTATAAAAAAAGATTAGAAACTAAAAATTTAGGTTATATCTTAAATATAGATGTATAAAATGGGTAAAGGGTAGGAATTGAAGACTCAATTCCGTACCCTTCCCGCAGTTTATGCCACAAGGAATGTGGCTAACGGAAACCCATTACGCAAATGTGACGCGCTGTCTTGCTTCCGCCAAAAGCAAGGCAGCTTCTTTTTTGCCAATAAACACGAACATTGGCAAGACGATCACAGGTGTATCCGACATAGTTGTCAGCCCACCTACCACCGCCAGTATTACAAAAGTACTTTCGTAATACTTCACTTTATACCCCTCCTTTCATCGTTCCTATTCGCCAACGACAGGACCAGGGCTAACCACTACCTTGCTTTATAAACTGCTTGCCATAATTATAACAATATTCAGATAATTAAACATGATAAAATAGTATGGTTATATTTAAAGATTTTACTAACCGGTAAAATATAACCATAGGGGTGATATAACTAGCGTTATATTTTGAATCGGTGATAAATGTTGATTTATAGGCGTTTCAATGATTGTTCATTACATAAATGAAATACTTTAGTTAAATGTAACTAATTTAACTAGTTCATATTTACTTGTTCAAGTTTTTGTATCGATAGACCTATTTGATTAAAAAGGTATTGGTTTATTGGTTGAGTTAGGGTAAAATTTTAATTTTAAGATATTTTTGTTTACGATAAAACAAAATCTCGATACCAATAATAAGTACCTTTAACGATTTTATCAGTCAATTTCAAGTCGACTTTTTGTTTAAACAATGGCCCATCATACGTAAAGGTGTGAAATTCACCATTCTCCCCGCAAGGGTCAACGTCTTTAGGAAGTTCATTTAACAAACTTTTATCTATGACTCTACCTAAAAACGCCTTAGGGACTTTATTCGGATCAAGTGTTGTGATGGCGGTTTTATAACCCAATTGAATAAATTCTTCTATTAGACCGCTCGTTGGTTCGTCCCATAATGGAAATAAAACATCTACTGGTAATCCCTCAAGCTGCTTTTCGCGATAATCTCTAATATCTTTTAAATTAATGTCTCCAAATGCAACATGGGTCACTCCATCTTGAATCGCTTCATTCATCACATCTGACATGGCCTTCTCGTATACTTCGTTTGGGCACGGGTCAGGTAAGAATACCTTTTTAGCGGGTAGGTTAAGAGCTTCTATTTGTGCCTCAATCAATTCATTACGAATGCCGTGTATACTGCTACGATTATAGTCTTCACTCATTGTAATTAACAGGTTAGACACTTCATAATTAGGATTATTTATTAATCTATGAAGCGCTAATACGGAGTCTTTTCCGCCGCTAAAAGATAGCATCACTTTATTCATCAAATTCACCTCGAGGTTGATTTTATCTTTAGTTTATCATCTGAGTGTTAAATTGTTCTATAAAAGAATCCAATGATGCTATTACTTATCAATATGAAGAGATAAAATAACCCTCTGCTTATGCAGAGGGTAGAACTTTATTTTGTAGCAGACTCTTGATAGCTCTTCACTAAATCATCAACTAACGATCCGACATAATTAACGGCTTTTTTAATTGGTTCAGGCGATGTCATATCAACGCCTGCATACTCCATTAGTTCTTGTGGTGTTTTAGTGCCACCTGCTTTTAAAACTTCTAACCAGCGATCAATAACAGGTTGGCCTTCTTCTTTGATTTTTCGTGAAACTAACGTTGAAGCGGTTAATCCAGCTGAGTACGTATATGGATATAATCCCATGTAGTAATGCGGCTGGCGCATCCAAGTAAGCTCAGCACCCTCATCTAGCTCAACAGTATCCCCCCAGAAGTTCTCGAGTGCTTCACGTTTTTGTTGTTTTAACACTTTAGCTGTAAGCGGGACGCCTTTTTCAGCTAGGTCATATACTCGGCGCTGGAATTCACCTTCTAATAAATGAGTCACAAAGTTGTGATAGTAAGTACCAAGTAATTGCAAGATAATCCAGCGACGCATACGGTCATCATCACTATGTTTGGATAAAAGATGATCTGCAAGAAGCATTTCGTTCATCGTCGATGGTGCTTCAACAAAGTATGTTGATGGACGTGTATTAAAGATTCGCTGATTTTGGTTAGCTAGATAGAAATGTCCAGCATGGCCAAGTTCGTGTGCTAGAATGAAGCCACCACGCATGGCACCTGTCCATGTTAATAAAATATATGGATGTGAACCATAAGGGCTTGCGCAGAATGCACCTGTTGATTTACCGACGTTATCAGCGTAATCCACCCAGCGTTCACTGAGTCCTTTTTTCATAATCTCAGTGTACTCAGGCCCCATGACAGATAAGGCTTCTAAAATAGTCTCGCTTACTTCTTCATAAGTTGTTGTCGGGTTAAATTCAGGATCAAGTGGTGCTTTTAAATCCGCAAAGGTCATTTTATCTAAACCAAGAACCTCTTTCTTTAGTTTGGCAAACTTGCGCATGTGCGGAGCTAGTTCTTTTTGAATGACATCTAATTGATTGTGGTACATCTCTTCGTTAACTTTTTGGGGTTGAAGTAACATTTGAGTAACGTTTTTATAACCGCGTGCTTTAGATAATTGAACTTGCTTTTTAACTTCTGTTGCATAAGTTGCCGCGTACGTGTTTTGGTATTGTTTTAATGTGTTAACGAATGAATCATAAGCACTTCTACGGAGAGTTGTATCTGAAGATAATTCATATTCATCTTCGAATAACGCAAAAGAGTTCGGATAAGTTTCGCCATTTGCCTCAAAGTCATCAAACTGCATATCCGAGGATTTACTGCGCTGATAAATGGTATAAGGTGCGCTATGGACTTCACTTAAAGAAGCTAACACCTCTTCTGTTTCTGGTGATAGAGTGTAAGGTTTATATTTTAGTAGATCTTTAAGGAAATTTTCATATTCTTTTAATTCATCATGTTCTTTGAGATATTTCTCAATCGTGCCATCTGGTAATGCTAGAATTTCAGAGTCGACAAAGCTCAATGCTGCTCCAACCTGCGCAAGTGTTGAGGCAACTTTACCTGAGTTTGATTGGTTGTCAGGGTTTGTACCGTCTTCAGATGAACGAAGGTTGGCATAGGTTGCGACAGGAACGATTTTTTCATGGAGTTTAGCTTGCTCTTCTAAGCAATTGTACAATACATCAGGTCCTTCACCTAGCTTCCCTTTGTACTGCAATACATTGGATACGGAACCTTCAATCTCCTTAAGAGCTGCTTCCCAATCTTCTGTTGTTACGAACAAATCATCTAATTTCCAAGTTTGTTCGACTGGTACTTCGTGACGTTGTAATCTTGTTTTTGCCATTTGAATTCCTCCCCGTAAAATTTATTTCGGAATACTAAGTATTATAAAACAAAATGAGTCTGTTGTGTTAAATATGACAGAATTTTTATAAGAAAATAAATATTCAAGTCAATTTCAGTCTTGAGTCGGAGAATGATTCGTTCTAAAAACGGCTGAATTTTTGGAAAAATAAGTTATAATAGGTTGTATTAGGGAAAAGGGGGAAGGTTAATGCTAAGCAAAACAGTCGTTCAAGATATCTTGAATGAAGCGTTAAGTACTGGTGGCGATTTCGCGGAAGTTTTTGTCGAGGATCGATTAACGAATAATTTGTCCTTACAAGGTGGATTAGTTGAAAATAGCTTGTCAGGTCGAGACTTTGGAGTTGGCATTCGCGTGTTTAAAGGAATCCAGAGCACATATACATACACAACAGATTTTGCAAAAGAAGGATTATTGAAGGCAGCGAAAAAAGTTGCGCAGACGGTTAAGGGTGACGCTAAACTATCATTAACAGAGTTGGACTATCATAAAGCAAAGGTGCTTCATCCAATTGAACAAATGCCACAGTCTGTTAATAAAGCACGTAAAGTGAATGTGATGAAAAAAGTCCATGAAGCGTCCAAACGGTATAATGAATCGATTTCACAAGTTCGGATTCGATTAAAAGACGAGGAGCAGAACGTTTTGATCGCAAACTCTGAAGGAACATTCGTTGAGGATCAACGTGTGAGGAATATCCTTGTCGTGCAATCAGTTGCTTCTAACGGGAGTCGAATGGAAGAAGGATATATTAACTCAGGTGCTTTAAGTGGAATGGAGCATTTAGAAAATTTGAATCTTGATTTTTACGGCAATGAAGCCTCACGGATCGCAGTAACAAATTTGAGTGCTGACCCGTGTCCGAGTGGAAACTTTCCGGTTGTCATTGATAATAAGTTTGGCGGAGTTATTTTCCATGAAGCATGTGGTCATGGATTAGAGGCAACATCTGTTGCGAAAAATAAATCTATTTTCTCTAATAAGGTAGGCGAGAAAGTCGCTTCTGACTTAGTGACATATATTGACGATGGAACACTTCAAAATGAATGGGGCTCTATTAATATCGATGATGAGGGTGAGCCTGCGAAGCGCAATGTATTAATCGAAAATGGTATTTTAAAAGGTTACTTAGTAGATAAATTAAATGCTAGAATCATGGAACAAGATGTGACGGGTTCAAGCCGTCGTGAGTCGTATCGCTTTGCCCCAACGTCAAGAATGACTAATACATTTATTGCACCAGGAGAATTTAATCCTGATGACATTATTTCGAATACAGAGTATGGCATTTTCGCCAAGTATATGGGTGGCGGGCAAGTGAACCCTGCTACTGGTGATTATAACTTTGCGGCTGAAGAAGCTTACTTGATTAAAAATGGAAAAATCGACCGTCCAGTTCGCGGTGCAACGTTAATTGGTAACGGTGCAGATACGCTTAAAAAAGTAGATATGGTCGGGAACAACCTTGGTCACGGAGCTGGTATGTGTGGTGCATCATCAGGTTTGATTCCAGTCAACGTTGGTCAGCCGACATTAAGAGTGAGTGAACTCACTGTCGGTGGAACAAAGGGGGAAGCGTAGATGATTATTCAAGAGTTTAAAAATCAATTATTCTCAAAAGCTAGTGAATTCGGTTTCAAAGATTATGAGTTATTTTATCAGAAGTCTGAAAGCTTTGTTTGTATGATTGATCAAGGTGAAGTAGATCAATATACGATGTCTGAAGAGGCGGGGGTATCTTTTAGAGGATTTTATAATGGGAGAATGGGCTATGCTTATAGTGAAAAGCTCGATGAATCGTCAGTAGAATTTTTACTAGACAGCGCTAAAGAAAATGCAGGTATCATCGAGGAAGAGGATTTTTCACCCGTATTTGAAGGTAGTTCGTCTTATCCAGATGAGAATTTTGAAAATGACATGGTGAATGCCGGTAATGATGAGATCGTTGAATTTACTAAAGAAGTTGAAAGGAAAGTTTATAAAGTAGACCCTAGAGTGTCGAGAACGTACTATATCGCAGCGTTTAAAGAAAAGTGCGAGAAAGCCTTGTTTAACAGTAAAGGGTTGGGATTAAATGAAGCAAAAAGTCATTTGACCTTCGGTGGAGCTGTGATTGTGAAAGAGGGCGAAGTCACGAAAACCTGTTCTCACAATGAGTATCTGAAAGAATTATCTACAGAGAGGGCCCAGGAGATAGCGGAGAAAATGGTCAAAGAAGCGTTATCTTACTTGAACTCGGAGCGAATCGCAAATAAAACGTACCCAGTCGTGTTACGGAACGACGCGTCTTCATCAATTCTTCAAGCGTTCACGCCTATTTTCTCTGCAGAAAATGTACAGAGAGGATTGTCCCTTTTAGGTAAAAAAGTGGGTGAAACGATTGCAAACTCCAAAGTCAATATCACTGATGACCCACTAAAATCATCTGACGCATTGATGGGTCGCAATTTTGATGATGAAGGTGTCGCGTCTAAAAAAGTAAGCGTAGTAGAGTCAGGTAAATTAAAAACTCTACTTCATAATTTGAAAACGGCTAAGAAGAGTAACGTTGAATCAACTGGGCATGGGTTCCGTGAATCATATAAAGATGCCTTAACTGTTCAGCCATCAAATTTTTATATTGAACCAGATGAAAATAGCCTTGATGAGTTATTGCTAGAATTAGGCGATGGCATTATGATTACTGAATTGTCAGGACTTCACTCTGGAGTCAGTGAAATTTCAGGTGACTTCTCGGTTGCAGCGAAAGGATTTGTCATTGAAGAAGGTCAAGTAAAATCAGCTACAAACCAGCTCACAATCGCCGGGAACTTTTTTGACTTATTAAAAGATGTTGAAGATATAGCGAATGATATAGATTTTGCGAAAGGACATGGTGCAGCCGCGCCGTCGTTACTGGTGAAACAATTAGCTATTACGTGTGAATAGGATTAAGATGAAGCTTTTGCGTAAATGCGCAAAAGCTTTTCTTATGACCTTAAGGATCGTTAGTGGGGAAATACCCATAGGAACGAGGTTAACACCCATAGAACTTAAATTAACACCTATAGAAAAGAAAGACAGTTTTTACCCACAATTAAATTGTACAGCAAATCATGTTATTTAATCCTCGATTAGTGTTAGAATGTTATTGGGGAAAAGATTGTCACAGCAAGTCATGATTTGCTATTATTTAGCAGGTAGGGAAGTGCAAAAAATTAATCTACCTGCATAAGGGCAACTACGTCTCTGACTTTGCCTAAAGGCTTGTCAATCGACGAGTTTACTTTATAGTATTGTGAGTTAATTTGTACGGAGGTGCAGAACATTGTCAAAAATCTCTAAAGACCAGGTCAAGCACGTAGCAAACCTTGCGAGACTGGCGATTAATGAAGAAGAAGCTGAGAAGTATAGTGAGCAGCTGAGTGCCATTATAGATTTCAGTGAGCAGTTAAATGAACTCGACACATCGAATGTTGAACCAACGACCCATGTGTTAGATATGAAAAATGTGATGCGTAAAGATGAGCCGAAAGAGTGGATCTCAAAAGAAGATGCTCTTAAGAATGCTCCGGATAAACAAGATGGTCAGTTCCGCGTACCATCCATCCTAGATTAAGGAGGTTAAGGTGAGATGTCGTTATTCGATTACACTATTAAAGAACTACAAGAGAAGTTAACTAATAAAGAAATCTCGGTTACAGATTTAGTTAAGGAATCCTATGAACAAATTAGTAAAACAGATGATGAGGTTCAGGCATTTTTAACTTTAAATGAAGAAGAAGCGCTAAACCGCGCAAAGGAATTAGATGAAGCGGGAGTAGATGCTGAACAGTTCCCATTATTCGGAATGCCAATTGGAATCAAAGATAACATCGTCACAAAAGGATTACGCACCACGTGTGCGAGTCAAATCTTATCCAATTTAGAAGATCCGTTATATGACGCGACAGTGGTGAAGAAACTTAATGATGCGGAGTCCGTTAATATTGGAAAGTTAAATATGGATGAATTCGCGATGGGTTCATCAACTGAAAACTCAAGCATGAAAAAGACACGTAACCCTTGGAATACGGATTATGTACCAGGCGGTTCAAGTGGTGGTTCGGCAGCAGCCGTTGCAGCAGGACAAGTTCCGTTTACACTTGGTTCTGATACAGGTGGCTCGGTGCGTCAGCCAGCATCGTACTGCGGTGTTGTTGGAATGAAGCCTACATATGGACGCGTTTCTCGTTTTGGATTAGTCGCATTTGCGTCGTCGCTAGACCAAATTGGACCGATCACGAGAACGGTTGAAGATAATGCGCGCATTTTAGAAGTGATCTCAGGTCAAGACGAAATGGATTCTACTAGTGCGAACGTTGACGTACCTAAATACAGCGATGCCTTAACAGGTGATGTAAAAGGCCTTAAAATTGCGGTGCCAAAAGAGTATTTCCGCGAAGGTGTCGATGAGAAAGTTAAAGAAAGCGTCCGAAAAGCATTAGGTCAATTAGAAGAATTAGGTGCTGAATGGGAAGAGGTATCACTTCCGCATTCAAAATATGCCGTTGCGACGTATTACATGATCGCATCCTCAGAAGCATCAGCGAACCTAGCTCGATTCGACGGGGTTCGTTATGGTAAACGTTCAGAGAACGCTAAAGACATGATGGACATGTTCAAAATGTCACGTAGTGAAGGCTTTGGTGATGAGGTAAAACGTCGTATCATGCTTGGAACGTTTGCGTTAAGCTCAGGTTATTACGATGCTTATTACAAAAAAGCCCAACAAGTCCGCACGCTAATTAAGCAGGACTTTGATCAAATTTTTGAAAAATATGATGTCGTAATTGGACCAACTGCACCGACAACAGCCTTCAAAGTCGGTGAGAAAATCGACGATCCGTTAACCATGTATGCAAACGATATTATGACCATCCCGGTTAACTTAGCGGGCGTACCAGGAATTTCAGTTCCATGCGGATTCCACCCTGATAACAACATGCCGATTGGTCTACAAATTATCGGTAAGCACTTTGATGAAAGCACGGTCTACCGAGTGGCACATGCATATGAGCAGGCAGCCGGTTATTATAAAGAAAAGCCACAGCTTGGAGGTGCCAAATAATGAATTTTGAATCAGTGATAGGTTTAGAAGTACACGTAGAGTTAAAAACAAAATCTAAAATTTTCAGCCCAAGCTCGAATGCTTTTGGTGATGAGCCAAATACAAACGTGAACCCAATTGACTTAGGGTATCCAGGTGTTTTACCCGTATTGAATGAAGAAGCGGTTAACTATGCGATGCGTGCCGCGATGGCGCTTAACTGTGAAATCGCAACAGATACTAAATTTGACCGCAAAAACTACTTCTATCCAGACAACCCGAAAGCGTATCAGATTTCGCAATTTGATAAGCCAATTGGTGAAAACGGCTGGATCGAAATTGAAGTTAACGGTGAGAAGAAACGAATCGGAATTACTCGCCTTCATTTAGAAGAAGATGCGGGGAAATTAACTCACGGTGATGACGGCTATTCATTAGTCGACTACAACCGTCAAGGAACACCGTTAATTGAAATCGTATCTGAACCAGATATGCGAACACCTGAAGAAGCTTATGCGTACTTAGAAAAACTGCGCAACATCATTCAGTTCACAGGCGTATCTGATGTGAAAATGCAGGAAGGGTCACTTCGTTGTGATGCGAACATTTCACTTCGACCAATTGGACAGGAACAGTTTGGAACGAAGACAGAGCTTAAAAACTTAAACTCATTTAACTTCGTACGCCAAGGGCTTGAATTCGAAGAAAAACGCCAAGAAAAAGTACTGCGTCAAGGCGGCGAAATTTTACAAGAAACAAGACGTTATGATGAGAAATCAAAAGAGACAATCTTGATGCGTGTTAAGGAAGGTTCGGATGATTACCGTTACTTCCCAGAGCCGGACTTAGTGCCACTCTATATCGATGAAGAGTGGAAAGAGCGCGTTCGTCAGTCTATTCCAGAACTACCTGACTCTCGTCGTGAACGCTATGTTAACGAATTAGGACTTGATGAGTATGACGCGCACGTTTTAACGAATACAAAAGAAATGTCGGACTTCTTTGAAGAGACGATTGCCAAAGGCGCAGATCCAAAACAGGCGACGAACTGGCTGATGGGTGACATTTCAGGTTATATGAATAAGAAACAAGTGGAGCTTCAGGATTTAGTTCTTACGCCTGAGAGCTTAGCGAAGATGATTGAACTTATCGACAAAGGAACATTATCTTCTAAGCTTGCGAAAAAGGTCATTACTGAGTTAATGACAAATGGCGGCGACCCAGAGAAGATTGTTAAGGAAAAAGGTCTCGTTCAAATCTCTGATGAAGGTCAGCTTCGCGAGATTATTACTGGCGTTTTAGATGAAAACGAACAGTCAATTACTGACTACAAAAATGGTAAAGACCGAGCTATTAAATTCTTAGTCGGTCAAGTGATGAAGAAAACTAAAGGGCAAGCCAACCCACCAATGGTTAACAAAATTTTAGTTGAAGAGATTGATAAACGTTAATCTTGAGAGGAGATGCTGGGGAATGAGTTTTACGTTCAAGCAAATTGATCATGTACAATTAGCCGCACCAAGAGGTTCAGAAGATGAAGCAAGAGCATTTTTTATTGATGCTTTAGGGTTTGAAGAAGTTGAAAAGCCAGAAGCTCTTAAGAAAAACGGAGGCGTCTGGTTTCAACGTGGTGATATTCAAATCCATATTGGTGTAGAAGAACCGTTTAACCCAGCTAAGAAAGCACATCCAGCACTAGAAGTTACCAATCTTGATGAGCTCATGAAACACCTTGAAGGAAAAGGGGTTGCTTATAAACAAGATAACAAGCTGCCAGGCGCTGACCGAATCTATGTAACTGACCCGTTCGGGAATCGTATTGAAATTTTAGAATGGCAGTAAAAAGTACTTCCATTATTTATCAAAGAGGAGTATGCTTGAATTAGATAAGCAATTTACAGAAGGTGAGAGTATGAAACGAGCTCGTGTCATTTATAACCCAACATCAGGACGAGAGGCAATGCGAAAAGCATTACCTGAGGTCCTTGAAACATTAGAAATCGCAGGGTTCGAAACGTCGGCTCACGCAACTACAGGGGATGGTTGTGCAAGAGACGCTGCAAAATTGGCCTGCGATCGTGAATTTGATCTTATTGTAGCTGCAGGCGGAGACGGAACGGTCAATGAAGTCGTAGATGGTATGGCAAGGGCAGATTACCGTCCAAGACTTGGGATTCTTCCAATGGGGACAACAAACGATTTTGCGAGGGCTATACGTGTTCCACGTGATTTCAGGCGCGCATTAAAAATCATTGTTGAAGGCCATACGAAGAAACTTGATATTGGCCGAGTGAACGACCATCACTTTATGAATATTGCTGGTGGCGGCAGACTCACAGAGTTAACATATGAAGTACCAAGCAAGCTTAAAACGGTGTTAGGGCAGCTTGCCTATTACTTAAAAGGAATCGAGATGCTTCCGTCACTAAGGCCAACTAAAGTTCGCATCGAATATGATGACCAAGTGATGGAAGAAGAGATTATGATGTTCCTCGTATCTAATTCGAATTCAGTAGGTGGATTTGAAAAGCTAGCGCCACATGCGACAATGGATGATGGCTACTTTGACTTAATGATTTTAAAGAAGTTAAATTTAGCTGAGTTTGTCTTGTTAGCAAACAAAGCACTTCGAGGACAACATATCGAAGATGAACACATTGTATATGCACACGCTAATCAAATTAAAGTCACCCCAGAAGATCCATCCATGCAGTTGAATTTAGATGGAGAATACGGTGGGAATTTGCCTGGCACATTTGAAGTACTTCATAAGCATATTGAATTTTTCTTACCAAAAGAAGAGATAGAATAAAAATAGAGCAATTCATTTTGGGGAAATGGTGTCCCGAATGAATTGCTTTTTTATTACAAAAACACGAATATACGTTCGTTATTTTGTTCAATTTAATTTAATTGGATCAGTACTTTGGACAAAAATAAACTACCTTGCTTAAAAGGGAAGCAAGGTAGTGAAGAAAAAAACAACTATTAGAGTAAACAGCCTTATCTTGCTCAAGGACTGCGTGGGGTGGGATGTTGGAGCATCCCACCTTATTTAAGTATATGCCACATAAATGTGACACATACAACTATTTACTTATAATTATAATCAAGACTAAGTGATTGTCAATTATTTTAATGGTATGTAGCGGTTCTTACTTTAAATCGGTACATGTCTTAACGTATAATATTAAAGTAATGAAGATAGAAGGACGGATTTAAATGGCGAAAAAAGCTGCACCAGTTAAGAAAAATGAATACATAGATTTAGAATTTGTTGATTTGACCCATGAAGGAAATGGTGTCGGGAAAATTGATGGTTATCCAGTGTTTGTCCCGTACGGATTACCTGGTGAAAAAGCTAAAGTAAAAATCGTTAAAGTTAAGAAAAATATAGCTTTTGGCAAGCTAATTGAGTTAATTGAACCAAGCGAAGATCGCATTGAACCACCTTGTGAAGTATTTTACCAATGTGGTGGCTGTCAAATTCAGCACATGACATATGAGCGCCAGCTTAAGATGAAGCAAAAACAAGTGCAAGATGTGATGCACAAAATTGCCCACATGTCGGATGTACCTGTCCACCCTGTTATTGGAATGGACGAGCCGTGGAGTTATCGTAATAAAGTTCAAATTCCTGTTGGCAAACGTGATGGGAAGGTATTAACAGGATTTTATCAAAAACGCAGTCACCGTATAATCAATATGGATACTTGTCCAGTTCAAAACGAGGCGAATGATCATATCGTACGAGAGATGAGCGGTATTATAGAAGAACTTGGCATCGAGCCTTATGATGAAGAAACACATCGTGGTGTGATTCGACACATCGTCGTTCGTTCCGGTTATCATACAGGCGAGATGATGGTCGTTCTTGTGACGCGAACGAAGGACATCCCACACCAAGACAAACTTGTTGAAAAAATTAAAGCATTTGACTCTAATATTAAAGGTATTATCCAGAACTATAACCCTAAGCAGACGAACGTCATCATAGGACGCGAGTCGAAAATGTTATGGGGAAAAGATGTCATTATTGATAAAATCGGAGAGTTGGAATTTGCGATTTCAGCGCATTCTTTCTTCCAGGTGAATCCTGAACAGACTGAGCGCCTCTATGACCAAGCTTTACAATTTGCGAATTTAACCGGTAAGGAAACGGTCATTGATGCTTATTGCGGGATTGGAAGCATATCACTTTTCTTAGCTCAACATGCGAAGAAAGTTTATGGCGTAGAAGTAGTACCACAAGCAGTTGACGATGCAAAGGACAACGCGAAACGAAACCATATTGATAATGCAGAGTTCTTTGTTGGTGAAGCAGAAAAAGTGATGCCTTGGTGGAAAGCACAAGGACTAAAGCCAGATGTCATTGTTGTTGACCCTCCGCGTAAGGGCTGTGATGAAGAACTACTAAAAGCCATGATAGATATGAAACCAGAGAAAATTGTGTATGTATCATGTAATCCATCAACATTAGCTCGTGATATCAAAATTCTGGCTAATGGCGGTTATAGTGCTAAACAGATCCAACCAGTCGATATGTTTCCTCAGAGTAATCATATTGAGAGCGTGACAGAATTGGTGTTGGAAAATTAGTCAAAATTAGCTTAATAAACTAATTAAATATTAAAAATGTATTAAAATATGGGCATTGAATTGTAAAACAATTTAATGCTCTTTTTTTGTATTCGTATAAAATGCGCCTACACAAAAAATTAAAATTTTACCATTTTAAAAAATGTTGTAATAGTGCTCATCTTTACTAGAAATTGAGGTTTGGATAAGAAAAATAAAGGAAATGTATTAACACCTTTTTAGAAATCATATGTTTGATGGTAAGAAAAATTCGCTTAATGCCCTCTAAATTCACTTAAGGTTTTCAAAAGGGTGAGCTTAAAGTTGTATCATTACGTAAGGAGGCACAAAATGAGATTTGCAGGTGTAGGTTTAGTTATGCTCGCTGCTATATGCTGGGGGATTACTGGTGGGATTGCTGATATTTTAATGAGCAAGGGCTGGGACCCTCTTGTGATTTCATTTTACCGTGGTGCTGTTGGGTTTTTAGGTTTTTTTGTATGGTTTCTTATGCGCTTTAGACAAAATTGGATCAACTCACCTCAATTATATTTCTGGTCCATATTGGCGGGTATTGGTGTAGCTGGAAACTTTACTTTTTATTTTTTAAGTATTCAAGCCTCAAGTGTAGCTGTGGCAGCTACACTAATGTACACTGCACCTGTAATCGTTCTTTTAATTTCTTTTATATTTCGAATAGAGCGTTCTACTTGGTTTAAATGGGGTAGTATTGCAGGCGTCATTTTAGGGATCGTCCTCCTTACAGGTGCCTATAACACCGATTCGATTTCCGTTAGTTTTATAGGGGTGGCTGCAGGAATTGGTGCTGGTCTTTCCTATGCTGTATTCATTTTTGGCTTTAAAAATGCTTCTTCTAAAGGAAAACCACAGCCATCGTTATTCATCGCCTTTATCACATTTTGTTTAATACTTTTTATCTTTTCGGATAATAGTGAAGCAGCTGCTGTGTTGACATCGAATGATCTAGGTTGGTTTATTCTCATAGGAATTGTGGGGTCAGGTCTATCATTTATACTCTATATGATTGGAATTAGGCGAACTACACCAACAACTGCTTCTATGGTTGCTATGGTAGAACCAGTGACGGCTTCATTATTTGGTGTTCTGATTCTTGGAGATCATTTGTCCATCATTCAACTTCTTGGAATGGTGATCATCTTGTTTACGGTTACTTTACTGTGCGTAAAGCAGTCCGACTAAATTTGTCGAGTAAGGTATCGAGCTAATTATGTTGATTAAAAGGTTCTTTTTAAAGTATATTTTACTGAAAGCTATGGGTAGCTTATAATAGAGTGTCAAACACAAAAGAAAAGTTGGTAGGTTCCAAATGTCAAAACGTAAAAATAATGGGTTCAAAAAGAGACCTAATAAACAATTCAAAAACCAAAATAGACAGGCCGGGACGGGCAAACAAAGCCAAGGTAAGAAAATTGCCACTACTGAAGTCACTTGTCAGGGTCTTACTAGTGAAGGTAAAGGAATCGTTCAATGGGACGGGAAGCAGCTTGAGGTTGAACAGTTACTCCCGGGTGAAAAGGCTGAAGTTACGATTTATAAAAAGGGACGCTTTTTCAATGCAGAAATTAAGCGTCTGATTAATTTCTCAGATGACAGAGCAAGGCAACCTAAAAAGTATGATGATGAATGTGGTGGTTGTCAGATTCAGCACATGACCTATGAAGCACAAACTCGGTTCAAGCAAAAGGTCGTCGATGACCTTATGAAACCATTCGGTAAGCCAGAACCGATTATAACCATGGACCACCCTTATGATTACCGAAATAAAAATGTGATGACGTTTGGCCTAAATAAAAAGCGGCAAATAATCAGCGGGCTATACGCACCAAATTCTCATCGAATTATCCCAATGATGGGGTCCATCATTCATGACCCGAAAGCCGATGAGATTATCCAAACGGTCACGGATTTAGCTAAGTCCTTTAAGCTCCAACCATACAACGAAGATACAGGTCAAGGCTTTTTAAGGCACGTCATGGTCAAAGTCGGTAAAAAGAGCGGAGAGATCATGGTTGTGATCGTCGCTGCTTCACCTATGTTCAAAGGTAAGAAGAACTTTGTGAAAGCCTTGCGAAAAGACCATCCTGAAATCTCGACTATTTTGCTAAACATTAATCAAAGAAATGACAGCATGGTACTTGGGGATCAAGAAAAAGTCTTATTTGGTAAAGGAACGATTATAGATACGTTATGTGGTCTTGAATTTGAGATCTCTGCTAAATCCTTTTATCAAATTAATCCTGTTCAAACCGAAAAGCTTTATAACGAAGCTATTGAAATGGCAGGATTGATTGGTAAAGAAAAAGTGGTGGATGCTTACTGTGGAATTGGAACAATCGGACTTGTCGCAAGCAAAAAAGCTGGAAAAGTGATTGGTGTTGAATTAAACAATGATGCAGTTCGAGATGCGATACGAAACTCCAAGCGCAACGGAATACAGAATGCTAGGTTTTATCAAGCTGATGCTGGCGAGTACATGACACAATTAGCTGCGCAAGGTGAGAATATAGATGTTGTCTTTTTAGATCCACCTCGGAGCGGAAGTGATGAAGCCTTTTTATCTAGTTTAGTAAAATTAAAACCGTCTCGGGTCGTATATATCTCTTGTAATCCTGAGACTCAAGCACGTGACTTAAAGTACTTAACAAAAAAAGGCTATGAAGTTAAACGAATGCAGCCAGTTGATATGTTTCCACAGACGAGTCATATAGAGTCAATTGCTCTCTTAACAAAACAATCGTAGACTAAGCTTTCAATATTTTCCTAATTAAATTTCCTTGCACTTTTTGGCGATTGCTATTACATTATATAATGGCTAAAGATTACACAAACAATTATTTTGATATAGATTTGTAAGGAAAGGGTTCGAAGTATGATTAAGGATAATTTTTGGCATGAGTTGCCGAAGCCGTTTTTTGTGCTGGCGCCAATGGAAGCTGTGACGGACGTGGTGTTTCGCCATGTGATTACAGAAGCGGCAAGGCCTGATGTGTTCTTTACAGAGTTTACGAATACCGAAAGTTATTGTCATCCAGAAGGGCGCAATAGCTTGCGTGGTCGTTTGACATACACACAAGATGAACAACCCATTGTAGCTCATATTTGGGGAGATAAACCTGAATATTTCCGTCAAATGAGTATTGGGATGGCAGAAATGGGCTATCGTGGAGTGGATATTAACATGGGCTGCCCGGCACCAAATGTAGCCACAAAAGGTAAAGGGTGTGGACTTATTCGAAGGCCCGATGTTGCTGCAGAAATCGTCCAAGCAGCTAAAGCCGGCGGACTCCCTGTTAGTGTCAAAACAAGACTTGGATATTCAAGAGTCGATGAGTGGCACGATTGGTTAAGGCATTTGTTGGAACAGGATATCGTGAATTTATCCATTCACCTTCGTACCAAGAAGGAAATGAGTAATGTGCCGGCACACTGGGAGCTAATTCCTGAGATCAAAAAACTTCGTGACGAAGTAGCACCACACACACTACTCACCATCAACGGTGATATACCAGATCGTCAAAAGGGGCTGGAGCTCGCTCAAGAATATGGTGTTGACGGTGTTATGATTGGTCGCGGTGTTTTCCATAATCCTTTTGCGTTTGAAAAAGAGAAAAAAGAGCACACAAGCGAGGAGTTGCTTGATCTTCTGAGACTGCAACTCGATCTTCATGACAAATATTCTGAAGAACTTGAACCGCGAGTGTTTAAGCCACTTCGCCGTTTCTTTAAAATTTATGTTAAAGGCTTTCGCGGGGCGAGTGAGCTTAGAAATAAACTGATGAGCACGGAAACGACTGATGAAGTCCGCGAATTGCTAGATGCTTACGCAAGCAATTATAAAGAACCTGTGCGTTAATATAACGATTATAGAAGAGCATGTCCGGTGGGATTTGCTCTTTTTTTATCATGTATAATTAAATTAAATCCAACTAAATCCGTTTCTTTTTCATCGGGTATCGTTGTTGAATGGGTTATATAATCAACTCATGAAGGAGGGAATGAATTGCTTAAAAGTATGAACGAAGCGTTAGAGTATATTGAAGATCATTTAAATGAAGAGATAGACTACAAAGAGCTTGAGAAGATATCTGGAACATCTTTATATCATTTCAGAAGGATGTTCACCTTTCTTTCAGGCATGACGTTAGGTGAGTATATACGTAATAGAAGGTTCTCTAACGCCACTTTTGACTTACTGAACGAAGGAATGAGTGTAACTGAAGCAGCCTTTAAATACGGTTATGAATCGGTAGATGGATTTTCACGTGCTTTTAAAGATTGGTCTGGTATTAATCCTTCTAAAGTTAAAATAGAAAATACACTTAAAGCATTCCCAAAACTCTCCTTCCAATTAACGATACAAGGAGGAATAGATATGGACTATAAGATTATGAAAAAAGAACCGTTTAAGATTGTAGGAGTGAAGAAAAGAGTTCCAATACAATTTGAAGGAGAAAATGAGGAGATTTTAAAATTAGCTAGAAGTATTTCACCTGAACAAAGAGAAAAGTTGAATAACTATGCAAATGTAGAACCTTATCAAGTCGTGAACGCCTCTTATAATTTTGAAGGTGATATGCAGGAAGAACAAGGAAGTCTTGATCATATGATTGGTGTGTTAACGACTAAAGAAGTAGACGAAGGTGAATTTGAAGTAGTAGAAGTGCCCGCTTTAAATTGGGCCATCTTTTCGTCTAAAGGTGAATTTCCAAAAGTCATGCAGGACACTTGGGCAAAAATTGCTTCTGAATGGCTACCTTCTTCAGATTATGAATTGGTGGAAGCACCCAATATATCATTTACAGGTGATCTATCTGATCGGTCTAATGTATATAGTGAAATTTGGTATGCTGTAAAGAAAAAAAGGTGAAAAATAGTCGGTTAATAAAGTTACAAACTTTCAAACAAACGTTTGATTTAATTTTTAGAATCCACCTGAAGGAAGTCCTAATTCGTTAGGGCTTCTTTTTTTTCTTAGAATTGAAATCATGATACATTTATTATTGTTTTTAGTGTTGCTAAAAAACATATGTCTGTTGCCCCAGAAGGTGTCACAATAAAACATGTCGAGGATGATATCAACAAGTTTGCTATGATTATACAAAGGAAATCATACGCATTCCTTGGAACGAGAAAGTAGATTATTCGTTACTCGAGAAAATAATTGACTTTAATATTTGGGATAAAAAGGATTATACGACTTTTTGGAGAAAATAACTTTTAAGAGGCTGTTGGTTAAGACCAGTCTTTATTTATTTAATAATATTTTTCACTAATACAATAAAGTTTTAAAAGTTAACTTTACATAAAGGAAGGTAGTTATGTCTAAGTCATTTTCTCGTGTTTTAATAAAAGACAAAAATCATCGCTTGTTAATGGTTCAAGATCGAAAAGGGGAGTGGAACTTTCCTGGAGGTAAACTCGAAAAAGGTGAATCGCTTCTTCAATGTGCGATTAGAGAAGTAAAAGAAGAAGTTAACGTACAAGTGACGAATTTAATCGAACTCTATGAAGATGTGTTTATTTTCAATGATGTTCACTGGAACGGACTTTTTTATTTCGCAAAATCCGCAAACGGCATTCCAACAATAAATGAGTTTGATAAATTTGAAGATATGAAATTTATCGAGCATGATTATGAAGCTGAATTTCATACTGAATTAACAAATACCTATCATGAATTATTTAAACGTGTTGAATCACTTTCTACTGATTGGAATTAATTTAACTGATATAAAAGGAGAATGAATTTGGAAATTTGGGATATCTACGATCAACAAAGAAATAAAACTGAGAGGCAAATGAGACGTGGTGATGCTTTTGGTCTTGAAGATTATCATTTAGTTGTGCATGTATGCCTATTTAACGATAAAGGTGAAATGCTTATTCAACAGCGTCAAACAAATCGTGACCACTGGCCAAGTATGTGGGATTTAACTGTTGGCGGAAGTGCCATTGCTGGTGAGGACCCTCAGCAGGCAGCTGAACGTGAAGTGAAAGAAGAGCTAGGATATGAGATTGATTTAACCAATCAGCGTCCGTCTTTAACAATCAATTTTGATCATGGTTTTGATGATATTTTTATAGTAAAAACGAACGTTGACATCTGTAGTTTACCTATACCTACAGAGGAAGTGCAAGAGGTTAAATGGGCTTCTAAAGATACAATCCTAACAAAAATTGAGGAAGGTTCATTTCTACCGTACTATCATTCTTTAATTCATTTATTGTTTGATATGAAAGATCACATGGGGGCACATCGACTATAGAATTTTATATTAAATGGGCGTTACCTCTAAATCGAGGTAGTGCTCATTTATTTTTTTCCTCTTTAAGAGACTTGATTTCTTCTAATAATATAATAGTACACGCCACAATTAACCCAGCAAGTAGAATCATTCCCATATAAGCTGGATGAAAGTATGATGCATAGGCTCCATCTCCTGGTAAAAATCGATAAAAGAATGGCAAAATCCAAAAGATAAGTAGGTAAAATCCAAGCATGGTTCCTAGAATATATTTCATGTCATTTCCCCCTTAATATCATTAGATTACCAATTTTTTCTGCTTACCACAAATGTCTATACGTAACGTTACTTGAAACTTTTTTATTTGTTCAATCGTAATGATTAAAAAGGACGTTTGGAGGTTTAGAAAATGGCTTCAGGAATCATTGTCATCATATTATTAATTACAATCGGTGTTTTATTATTAAAAGGGAAAGCCACTTTTCTTATTGCTGGCTACAATACATTGTCCGAAACAGAACGTGAAAAAATAGACGAATTTAAACTCTCAAAATTCACAGGTAAAATCGTGTTAACCATAGCTCTATCTATTGCGATATTAGTTGCGGCTGATTATTCCGAAGCTAGTATATTTTATTTTATAGGTTTTGGGATAATGATTCTAAGCATAATTTGGGGATTAGCCGTTTTAGTTAAAAAAGATTGGTTTAGACGATAGATAAAGAGGATGCCATACGTGAGCGCGTTCATAATGTTGTTCTGCATGAAGAAGCTGATGAAAAAACAGCTGTGCTTATTGGGCTCATTAAAGCATGTAGTTTAGACACAATGATTTTTCAAAAAGTGATCTTCTACAAGCCAAAAACACATTAAACACATTATGAAAATCAACGCTCACAGTAAAGCCGTTGTTGCTGCCACTGCTGCAGCATCTTCTTCTAATAGTTAAGGTTTCTTATTTTCTTCTATCTCTTTTCTCCTTTAATTCACTAACCGTCACAAATTTATATCCCTTCTTCTTAAGCTGTGTAATCATACCATCGACGGAATTTAAAGAAGCATCTCTGTGTTCATACATGACATGCAACAATACAATAGAACCAGGTTCAATGTTCTCAGAGACATAATTGGCGATTGCCTCGGGGTCATCAGAGATGTCGGGCATAAAATCTGGTTCTAAATTCCACATAATTGCTTGTCGGTCATGATTCGATAGGTACAGCGGAAGTGTCACTAGTTTTCTTCCATATGGTGGTCTAAACGTAATCTCTTCTTCGTAACCTATTTCACGAATCAAGCCATCTGTTTTCTCAATTTCCTCTTCAACAAAAGAATAAGATTTGAAGATCATTCTTTTATGAGTGTAAGAATGATTTCCAATTTCATGACCAGCATCAACAATGTTTCTTGCTGCCTCTTTGTTCTGCTCTATTGCCTCTCCTACTAAATAAAACGTTCCTTTAACATTGTGTTCATCTAGTATAGATAGGATTTCATCCGCGTTTGGCCCAGGCCCATCATCAAATGTAAGAGCGACAACCTTATCTTCAGTTTCAATTTGAGTCACTGGATCCCCGATTAATTGAAAGGTTCGTGATTTTGATAGTTCATTAATACCGTAACCTGCCAAGATTATGAATATCAGGATAACTAATATTATTTTTAAGCGTTTTTTCATTTTTATCACCCTAATTTGATTCCTTCTAGTCTTCTGTCAATTTAATAGATACATATATTATATGATAATATGTTTATAAGAGCTAATGACAAGGGGTTTTTGATATGGGAAAAAGTGAACAAGTTATTTTAACGAATATGTGCATGGTTTATGATGATGAACAAATCTTAGTACAAGATCGTGTCGGAAAATCGTGGCCAGGTATCACATTCCCTGGTGGTCATGTTGAACCAGGGGAATCTTTTGTTGATTCAGTCATTAGAGAGGTTTATGAGGAAACGGGTCTTACGATTTTTAATCCAGAGATTTGCGGCGTTAAACAATTTTATACGAAAAATGGTGAGCGCTATATGGTTCTATTTTATAAGACGAATCAGTATAAGGGTGAATTAAAGGCATCGGATGAAGGTGAGGTATTTTGGATTCATAAAAATGAACTTAAAGATTATCAACTAGCAAATGATTTCGAAATCATGTACAAAGTATTTGATTCTAATGAGATCAGTGAATTTTTCTATGATCAGTCAGGTGAGAATTGGAGTGTTAAACTGTTGTAGTTATTTTATGACAGGTATGTCCGAAGGTTTTAATGAATAGTTTATACTAGGACTAAAATTTGAATCTTCCGAATTTTAGTGTAGAATATTAACACAATCAAAAAAGGAGGAGGAAGGATTAATGGAGGAGTACAGTCTATCATTTTGGACATGGTTTTGGCTTTTTGTGCCTATGTCTATTGTCGTTATTTTTTCTTTCATATCTTTGTTGAGAGGGCGTGACAAACAATAATGGATTCAGCGACTTTAATAACATTTATCATTTACATAGTTGGAATGTTGTTACTAGGAATTGTTGGGTATAAATTAACTAGTAACTTATCGGATTATTTTCTAGGTGGCCGTAAGCTTGGCCCAGGTGTTGCCGCTTTAAGTGCAGGCGCCTCGGATATGAGTAGTTGGCTGCTTCTTGGTTTACCAGGTGCGATTTATCTCTCTGGTTTAGCAGAAGCTTGGATCGCAGTAGGTTTAACGATTGGTGCTTATTTAAACTGGCAGTTCGTTGCGAAGCGATTACGCGTTTATACTGAAGTATCAAACAATGCGATTACAATTCCTGACTTTTTTGAACAGCGTTTTCGAGATCGTTCTCGTGCACTGAGACTTGCGTCTGCATCAGTTATTCTTTTATTCTTTACGTTTTATACTGCTTCTGGTCTTGTAGGCGGAGCGAAATTATTTAGTAGTAGTTTCGGTTTATCTATGACGAATGCACTTATTATTGGAAGTATTGTAATTATTGGTTATACATTTCTCGGTGGATTTATTGCCGTTAGCTGGACTGATTTTATTCAAGGTTTATTAATGTTTTTAGCTCTTATAGTATTACCAATTCTGGCTATTCAAAATGCTGGTGGCTGGAATGAAGCCGTTAATGTCGTAGGAAATTTAACTGATGGTCAAAATTTAGAGATGGTTAAAGGTGTCTCAACGATTGGAATTATTTCATCGCTTGCTTGGGGCCTGGGTTATTTTGGTCAACCTCATATCTTGGTAAGATTTATGGCGATTCGATCAACGAAAGACGTTCCGAAAGCTAGATTTATTGGTATGACATGGATGGTATTATCGTTATTCGGTGCCGTTTTTGTAGGGATTGCAGGTTATGCGTATATCGCAACAAATGATGTATCTGCAGCCTTAGCAGAAAGAGGGATTGAAGTATCTGGTGGCGTATTAGCTGACGAAGAGACTGTATTCATAGCTTTAACACAATTATTAACTCACCCAATTGTAGCGGGTATTTTGCTAGCTGCTATATTAGCGGCGATTATGAGTACCGTAGACTCACAGCTATTAGTATCGTCTTCTGCTGTAGCTGAGGACTTTTACAAAGGTTTTATTAGAAAAAATGCTTCAAATAAAGAACTTGTATGGGTAGCTCGTATATCGGTTATTGTAATTGCGCTATTAGCGGTTTGGATCGCTTCAGCGAATGAGAAGCTAGTGTTAGAACTAGTAGCCTATGCTTGGGCAGGATTTGGAGCAGCGTTCGGGCCAATTATCTTGCTTTCGTTATTCTGGAAGCGCATGACACGAAACGGGGCACTGCTCGGTATTATCACAGGTGCCGTAACCGTTGTGGTGTGGTCTGAATTCGTTAAAAGTGACCTATATGAATTAGTGCCTGGATTCTTTTTAGCAGGTGCTGTTGCGATTATCGTTAGCTTACTAGGTCAAGCGCCTAGTCAAGAAATACAAGAGGAATTTGATCAAGCTCGTGAACAAGCGAACGGATAGGTTAAAGGTAGCTCAACTGGATTTCAGTTGAGCTATTTTTTAATAGACAAGGGGATAGGTTAGTCACCCCGTTTAAACTTACAATCAATAGCGACTTACTGCATGTGTGACCATGTCCCGCTCGCTTACTGATAAGTATAACGTGAAAATAACAACATATTTACTAGACAATTCTCTCGGTTACTAGACAATTTGATCCAAATACTAGACAAAAATAAAAATTTACTAGACAAAATTAAACATTTACTAGACAATTTCGCGATTTTACTAGAAGATTTTTCTTAATACTAGACAATTCAAAAGGAGACTGGTTGCTCTCCTCATCATAAAGGTTTCCATCAGTTGATCGATAAATTCTTGAATGTTCACTTCAGTGATTTTTTCATGTATTAAAGAAACACATGGATGATTCTTACACATTTATTAGGCCTTCGCATAGGATAAAGTGGAATAATGGAATTAGAAAGGAGAAAACAATATGTATCACTACCCTGGTGGATATAACCCGTGGTACCAAGCGAGACCGAATAATTGGGGGCCTAATAACTGGAATCAAGCTTCGTGGAACATGATGCCGAATCAACAAATGCCTAATCAAATGAATCAACAGCACTTAATAAGCGGCCGAGAGGATTTTGGTGGAAATCCATTTGTCGTTGATATGGAAAAGGCAACGACAAATAATGATTATTTTAGACGTGCGTTATGGACTGGAGAGTACTTACAGGTAACACTAATGAGTATTGGTGTGGGAGAAGATATCGGACTGGAGGTTCATCCTGACACCGATCAATTTTTACGAATTGAAGAAGGGCAAGGTTTGACGATGATGGGTGATAGCGAAAATCGACTAGATTTCAGACAGCCTGTATATGCCGATGATGCGATCATGATTCCTGCTGGAAAATACCATAATTTAATTAACACAGGTAACACACCTCTTAAACTATATTCTATTTATGCACCACCTGAACATCCATTTGGAACCGTGCATGAGACAAAGCAAGATGCAATGGAAGCAGAAGAAAATCACTAATTACTTAGGGGCTTGAAAATCCAAGTCCCTTTTTATATGCTTAGAATAAATGTTAACCGAAAAATAAATCAAGTTAACAATAGAGGGGCGTTATCATGTATTTACTTAGAGGTCATCATCTTTTTTGCTTACTTGGATATAGAGGGATGGGCTACTCAAAAGAATATGTAGAAAACATGACTCAATTACACCAACAGCTAAGACAAGAACCTAAGACTCTAGTAAAGTTTGTAAAAGGTCCGGATTGTCTATGTGAAAAGTACCCCAATTCGGGAGACTATCATTGTGAGGATCAGCACATTTATGACCGGGATGCCACCATATTAGAAAAATTAGGTTTTGAGGTAGGACAAGTTGTACCTTGGACAGAGGTAGAAAATCAGATTAAAGAGAACGTAGTGCCGTCTGATCTATCATCCATCTGCGATACATGTTCTTGGCGTACATATGGAGTTTGCGAGGAAGGTGTTCAAGACATTATAGATGGTAATGGATTAAGGAAGGTTGAATAGGATAGAGTATAGGTAGGAAGCCGTTACCATTTAATAGAGCATTCATAGATTATTAATATAATCCTTAGTAGAAAGGAAATGCTCTATGTGTGATTATTGTAAGAAAAAGAAAGATCATCATCATAATTATTACCTTGATTTATTGTTAGGTTATAAACATGGCACATGTTCTTGTCACAAGAAGAAGCACGTTAAAAAGGTTTGTTGTATTGAAGAGTATGATCATTATGGATGCGGATGCCATAAGTGCCACAAGAAAAAAACTAAAAAAGTCTGTTGTTATTTCTATCATTGGTAGGGGTAAGGAAGTGCCTTACTCCTTTTTTCTATTTAAAGAACCATTAATGCGTTTTTTGGTTCCATATAATAGCATACTAAGTCTATTCGTGAGAAATTTGGAATCATTGTCTACCAAAAAAGGACCATTCCTTAAAAGAAAAGGCTCATCAGAATTGTTTTCACCATTCTACTAGAAAAAAATTATTCTAATAACTCGCCTGTGTTTATATATTAGTGATAGAGGAGGGTGTCTGATGGGGGAACGGATCTATACGGGGAGATTTACAACCGAAAATACTGAAGAAATCGTTGTTTTTACAATTGGAATGCGAATTAATAAGTACCGAAAAATACATAAGTGGTGGCCGGTATTTCGTGCGATGCCGAAGATGTTAAAAGAGTTGTACGAGCATCAGGATGAATTAGGTTTTTATTCGCATGAAATGTCCATGGGGACGCGTACGATTAAACTTGTTCA
The DNA here is from genome assembly GCF_042685285.1 of Piscibacillus salipiscarius. Taxonomy (NCBI): domain Bacteria; kingdom Bacillati; phylum Bacillota; class Bacilli; order Caryophanales; family Bacillaceae; genus Piscibacillus; species Piscibacillus salipiscarius. The sequence continues at coordinate 67,192 of NZ_JBHUMZ010000013.1, forward strand.
GTATTGGCGATCATTGGACGAACTATTGGCGTACTCCAAAGGTGATCTGCACCTAGAAGCTTGGAGGAAGTTTAATCAAAAGATTGGTCATACAAAGGATGTAGGCATTTTCCATGAAACGTTTGTGCTAAATCCAGGGCAATATGAAAATATCTATGGCAACATGCCAATCTATGGAATGGCCAAGGCATTAGGACACCAGAAGGTTGAACCAAAACGTAGGACAGCGTTAAAACGTCTACAACAAAAATAAAAATCGTGGGGATACCCCACGATTTTTAATATATTTAAGCTTTTTTACCATACGGAAGAATGTGATAAAGCGTCATAAAGATGGTACCTGCTACGGCGATTAGTCCCATCACAAAATATAATGTACCTCCGCCATAGACATCGATTAGTGCTCCTCCGATTAACGATCCAATAATCCCCGAAATTCCGAAGAACACTGCATAGAACAGCAAGTGTCCAGTTGATTGCGTTAGCTTAGGGATGAGTCGAGTGACGTAATCAAGTGAGGCTAAATATAGCACTCCGAATGTTAGACCATGTGTGAATTGCAGGGCAAGTACGACCCAGTAAGAATCTGCTGAAGCAAATAAGAACCAACGGAAACTATAGATCACACCTGCTAAAATGACAAAGATTAGCGTGTGATATTTTTTAAACCAATAACCTGCTGTTGCAAATACAATGGCTTCACTGATGACTCCAATAAACCATGCCGAACCAATCACAAAGTTTGTCCCGCCCAGCTGATTAATGTAAAGGCCAATAAAACTATCATTCGCACGGTGCGAAATGGTTAAGAACATCATAAAAAATAAGAAAATCACAAATGGTTTGTTTTGCAAAAGTCGTTTAAAGTCTGCAAAACTAACTGGTTCTTTCGAGACTTCAACATCCTTTACTCTAAACGTTACAAATAAAGCGATAAATGCAAATGCTAAATAAGGCCAAATCATATATTCGACACCTGTTAAGGTTAAAACGAGGCCGATCGCAAGGGAGGATGTCGCAAACCCGATAGAACCCCAAGTTCTGATGGTTCCAAACGATACGCCTAAATCATCAGCCCGCCTTTGAGCTAAACTATCTCCAAGTGCCCCCACTGGTGTTGCGAAAAAGTAAAAGAAAAATCCTACGAACATAATCCATAGAAAATGAGACATACTTAAGAAAATCGAACTGAAGATAATTAAGCCAAACACGCATATTAGAAGAATTTTTTTGACGGTTTTATATTTATCACTTAAATATCCCCAAAATGGTTGAGCGATAATAGAAGCAAGTGGACCTACGGCTAAAACCCAGCCAATTTGAGCGCCCGTTAATCCTTTTCCTTCAAGATATACAGGTAAATAGCTGATAATAATCGTATTCGTCGCATGAAATGCAAATAATAAGGTTTTGAGTGGTGTTAATGATTGTTGTTCTGTCATACGTAAACCTCTGTTTCTATAATATTCAACGTTATTTACTATATCTTATTTCATGTCAAAATTAAACAAATAAAACTCATGATTAGACGAAACGTTTAGATTTGTTTTACTATAAAAAAGTAATGAGTAAATATAAAGTAAGGAGATATATATATGAGATTAAGCATATTAGACCAAGCACCTGTGACAAAAGGGAATACAGCAGAGCAAGCATTAAAGAATGCAGAAGAACTGGCGATTTTAGGAGAAGAGCTAGGCTATCATAGAATGTGGATGGCAGAGCATCATGGAACCAACGCACTCGCAAGTTCAGCTCCTGAAATTACAACGGCACATATGGCTGCTAAGACGAGTCGCATCCGACTGGGGACTGGCGGCGTTATGATGATGCATTATTCACCACTTAAACTTGCTGAAGTATTTAAAACGCTTAGCGCATTTGCACCTGGCAGAATTGATTTCGGAGTAGGGCGAGCACCAGGTGGCGATCACTTTAGTATGTATGCGATGTCTGAAGGGCGCCAGCCGATGTTAAATAATATGTATGAGAAATTCGAAACGGCTCTCCAATACATTAGTGACCAAGTTCCGACAGAGGAACTGTATAGCCGAACGATGGCAACACCATCAGGAATCAAGCTACCTGAAGCGTGGCTGCTAGGTTCTAGTGGGAATAGTGCGATGAAAGCTGGTGAGATGGGAGTTGGTTATTCGTTTGCTCAATTTTTTAATGGTGAGCTATCGAAAGAAATTTTAGATACTTATCGTATTAATTTTATTCCAACTGAATTTATGGACAAACCTGAGATTAATGTATCGTATATGGTGACAGTGGCTGAGACGGAAGAAGAAGCTGAATTTCAAGCAGGACCACAAGATATTTCCAGACTTAAGCTTATGAAAGGTGAGATTACCCAAAATATCACACCAGAAGAAGCGCAGGAGTACCCGCTAACTGAGATGGATCGCATGCGTATTCAAGAAGCTCGCAAGCTGCATTTAGTCGGTTCAGCGAAAGACGTCGCTCAACAACTTCGAGATGAAAAAGAGATGTACGGATTTGATGAAGCGATGATTGTGAGTATCCCTCATTCACAGGAAAAGCGTTTGAATGTCTATCGATTATTAGCAAATGAATTACTTTAAGTGAGAGTCCAATTATTAACGGGTTCCGTTGTGGGGTGTAAAACGTCAAATCGCAGTTAAAACCGCAATGCAAATCACATTAGAAATCACACAAAAAAGGACTTAGAAAAAATTCTAAGCCCTTTTAGCATGGATTTTCCTTCTTCAACTAACGTCCGCGTTTGTTGAAGAAGGAATTGTTGTTAAAATTAATTTTATTTTGCTACTCTAATTATTTGTTCTACAATTTCGTAAGCTCTTTCTTCAGAAATTTCTGTTAAGCGAAACTCCCCAGAATAAGTACCACTATCCAGATTAAATATAACAAAAAGCACGTTTTTATTTTCTATTTTATGGTACTCTACTTCAGTATCATTAATCATTTTTGTGTTACTAGGCGAACTACTTTGTTTCCCGTCATTAAACGTTAATTTAAAGACTAGAGGTTCTCCACCATAAATACCATATAAAACTTCAGAACCCATATTTTCCTCATATTTTTCTATATATTCCTCGTCTTTTTTATTCCCTAATTGTTTCGAATATTCGATAATTAAATCTTTATGTTTCCCAAACGGTCCTGTTTCAATTATTGCTGATGTAATGGAGTAATCTTGCAAGTGCGGAATATATACATCTGTATCAAACGTATCATTTACTTGTTCTTGAAAAGGAACTACATCTTCATTCACAGAAGAAGAACAAGCACTTAGATATATAGAAAATAATACTAAAAATAAAGTATTTTTCATTCGGATATCCCCTTAAAAATTTAAACTATTCTCCCTAAGAGCTTCTTAAACTTTCCTGCCCCGTTACTTTAAGTACAATCCTTCACAAACTTTTTATATTCTGATATCTATTTTAACATAATTTTCTATTTAACCTGGATATAAAATACAATTCACGCCAAAATCACAACCGATTCACACCTACTACAATATTTATTTCAGCCCTTGTGAATAGCTGTGTGTTTTAGAGTGCGATTATAATAGTAAAACCCTATAAAACCCTGATATTACAGCAAAATAATACACATAAATTCAAATGCGAATTCACGTGCGAATTAGTATGTGTTTCTGTCTGTTTGCACCCCTGAACGGAACCGGTTATCCAATTATTGGGCTCTTTTTTATTTCGTTTATTAAATTTCGACAACAATTTACGTTTTTCACTAAATGATCTTCATTTCTAACCGATATTTATTTATATAGAGACCATCAAGGGGGAGAGGTGTCAGGGTGAAAATCTTTCATTCAATTAAAGCCAAATTAATTATTATGATGTTGGTATTGTTAATTATCCCTTTAGTCATTGTAGGGTTCATTAACTATAGCCAGACAGCCGTTCTAGAGAAGTCAATTATTCCTAAAAATGTCTTAGAACAAACAGACAACGATTTCAAACAAACGTTTGATGAGTATGAAGGCATTTTACAACAAATCGCTCAGTCTGAAGAATTGCAGCATGAAGATCAGGCAGGTGTTGAAACGAGTGAAACTTATAGCCATTTACCAGGAGCAAATGAACCTGAGTTGGTTGAGTTTTACGAAGGGTATTTATCTGAACAAGTTTCTGATCATGAATACATATTAAATTCATATTTAGCAACACCTGAAGGAGCTATTTATTTTTCATCTGTACCATCAAGTGAATCTGATTTATCGGAATTTGATGCAACAACAAGAAGCTGGTATCAGGGTGCAATGGACCAGCAGGGAGAGGTTATTTGGACTGAACCATATTTTGATGCAGTGACAGGTGGGTCAGTCATTACACTAGCAACAACTGTTACGGATTCAAGTGGTGATGTGGTTGGTGTTTATGGAATTGATTTTAAGATGGGAGCACTCGCAACCGAATTGCGAAATCAGACGTTACTTACAACCATTATTATTTCTGCTATTGCAATCGTAATCGGTACACTTGCGGTTATTTTCTTTGTTCGTTTAATTACGAAAAAGTTATACGCAGTTCAAGAAGGGTTATCAAATGTCGCAAATGGCGACCTTACTCAGCCAGTTGATGTAGATAGTAAGGACGAATTAGGCCAGCTTGCCGATAGTTATAATCAAATGGTGGAGAATATGCGGAACTTGATCTCTAACGTGATTGAAACGTCTGAGCAAGTGGCAGCATCATCAGAAGAATTAAGCGCCAATGCAGATGAAACGACTACAGCTTCAGAGCAGATTTCAAGTTCGATTCAGGAAGTTTCAAATGGTAACGAGAAAACAGTTGAGAATGTCAATCGTTCAAGGAACTTTGTTGGTGAGATTTCAAATAATATTAACGAAATTTCAGAACGGACAGAGCGCGTGACACAATCTTCCGTTGAGACATCGAATAAAGCAGCGGAAGGTGAACAAGTCATTAATCAAGCTGTCAATCAAATGGAAAGCATCAGTTCAAATGTTTCAAATATAGGCGGTGTGATTAAAGAACTTGATCAACGTTCAAATGAAATTGAAGACATTATTAAAATGATCAATGATATTTCTGAACAAACTAACCTTCTAGCACTCAATGCTGCGATTGAAGCTGCGCGTGCCGGTGAGCATGGTAAAGGCTTTGCCGTTGTTGCGGATGAGGTAAGGAAGTTAGCTGAACAATCTACGAATTCTACGGTTGAGATTTCTAGAATTATTAATGAAATTCGTACTCAAACGACACAGGCAGTTGAGTCTGTTGAGAAAGGGGTTATTACGGTGGATGAAGGGCGAACACTGGTCAATCAAGCGGGACAGTCCTTTAACGAAATATCAGCTGCCGTGACCCAAGTTTCATCTAGAATGAAAGAAGTTAATGAGTCGATTAGCAACATAGAAGAACGTAATGAGTCATTAGTTCAAACTATGGAAGAACTTAATAATTATACAGAAAATACATCAGGCTTAGCTCAAGAAGTCGCAAGTGCGGCAGAAGAGCAGACAGCATCTGTTGAAGAAGTGACATCAGCAAGCTCTGTGCTCGCTGAAATGGCAGTGGAACTGCAAGAGACAGCTGCTAAGTTTAAGATTTAACTAAAAAAAGCTATTGCGACGTGTTCGCAATAGCTTTTTATCATATAAAAGGTTCGATAAAATTCATTTTGGGTTCGATAAATTAACAATTTTTACTTCGTCGACAGAATTCGTGGCTGATATTTTTAAAAATGGGGTCGATAAATTCCAAATAAGGGTCGATATTGCCTCTAAATGCTTAACAACTCCCTAATCTCATCTTCATTCAGACTACTAAACATCGTTTCACCTGGTTTAATCACGTTTTCAATCAATTCTCGTTTTCGTTGTTGTAAGGAATAGATTTTTTCCTCAATCGTGCCCTTCGTAATTAAACGGTGCACTTGGACAACGTTTTTCTGACCGATTCGGTGCGCACGTCCAGCAGCTTGCTCTTCAACAGCAGGATTCCACCATAGATCATACAGGATGACGGTGTCAGCTCCTGTTAAGTTCAGCCCGGTACCACCGGCTTTAAGAGATATAAGGAAAATTTCTTTTTCACCGTCATTAAACCGGTTAACCTTTTCGACGCGTTCTTTTGAAGGTGTTTGACCATCTAGATAAAAAACATCACGGCCTTCTTCTTCAAATTCCTTTTTCATGATTTTAAGCATGCTCGCAAACTGAGAAAAAATCAGGATGCGATGACCGTTCTCACGGGCACTATCAACCATATCGAGTAGCTGGTTCATTTTACCTGACTCCCCGTCGTAGCCCTCGATAAATAATGAAGGATGACAACAGAGCTGACGAAGCCTTGTCAGTCCAGCTAAAATTTTCATTCGATTTTTCTGAAGTCCCTCACTTAAGGCATCGGCCGTCTCGTTTTTAATTTTATCTAAGTAACCAAGGTACAATTCTTTCTGTTGTTTGGTTAAATCCGAATACTGCACGGATTCAATTTTATCTGGTAATTCTTTTAACACATCTTGTTTCACGCGGCGCAGGATAAATGGCCGGCTCATGCTTGAAATCTGATCTTCTGATAAGTTTTTGAATTCCTTTTTGTTAGGAAAAAACTTAGGCAGAATCACGTCAAAAATGGACCATAATTCATCGAGTGAATTTTCAATCGGTGTACCACTTAAAGCAAAACGTTCCTTCGCCCGAATGGAACGGACTGCTTTAGCTTGTTTGGTTAAATGGTTTTTAATGGCCTGCGCTTCATCAAGGATAAGCGTTGAGAACTGCAACTCTTCATATTGCTCGCTGTCCTGGCGTAGAAGCGGATAAGATGTGATCAACACATCCACATCTTGTAATTGTTCTAAAAGCTGTTTTCGTTCGCCGGCTGTTCCGCTTATAATTTGAACCTGCATGGTTGGCGCAAATTTCTCAAATTCTGCTTGCCAATTATAAACGAGAGAGGCAGGCGAAACGACTAGAGCTGGCATAGAATCTGGGTACTTTTCGCGCTGAGAAAGTAAAAAGGCAATACTTTGCAATGTTTTACCTAGACCCATGTCGTCTGCCAAAATGCCTCCAAATCCATAACGACTTAATGAAGATAACCACTGAAAGCCTGTTTTCTGATAATCACGAAGATCAGCATCTAAGGTATCTGGTAATGGTGTTGTAGCCTGACTCGGTGATTTAATATCATCAATAAGTTGCTGAAAGGCTTCATTGTATTTTTTCTTCATTCCTTGTGATACGGCATCTTCTAGCTGTAAGCCTCGGTACGACGGTAGCTGTACAGATCCATTTTCAACATCTTTAGGTTTTAAGTTTAAATCATTCAGCAAGTGTGTCATCTGTGTTAGTGATTCGTCCTGAAGCGGAACAAAAGAGCCATTTGGAAGTCTGTAGTAACGCTTCCTCTCCACAACCGATTGCAAAAGCTGACTGATTTCTTCGTGGTCAATATCACCAATATCAAAATTGACTTCTAAGTAGTTTTGGTTAGAGTCGTAATCAACATTGATTGTTGGGTAATCAATCTCATCAAATAATAAATTTTTCACAGCCTGTGTTAAATAAACATCAACTTCATCTTCAACGACAGGCAGTTGTTCATATAGAAAACTAAAAATCTCGAGTTCTGAATTTAAATAAAGCTCATCTCCATTATACTTAAACCCGGCGTGTTCAATAAATCGCATCACTTGCTGTTCTTTAGCATGGTCCCGAACTAATATTTTATCTTTGGGCTGATGGCTATTAGACGGCTTCATTGGATCTATTGAGATGTTGTGGTAGTTATAACGCACCTGTGCCGTTAATCTTAGCCCATCCCAATCGAGATGCATGGTCGTCTTGAGAGTCGGTTTTACCATTGATTCAGAGACTTTTTCAGATAGTTCAACCTGACCGATTTGTTCAAGATTAGGCAGCACTTGTGAGATGAACGTATCAATTTGGTGTGGCTGGATATGAATTTTATCTAAACCTTGGATATGTTTAAAAGAACGATCCACGACTTCTTTTTGTTGGTCATTTAGCTTAAACAAAGAATTATTAACCTGGATAAGGTCATAATTCTTAATATAATTTGCATGCGGCATCAAACTTAAATTAAGTTCGTATCCTTGTGAAGATTCATTTAATTGGAAATCGAATGGTACAATATCATGCGCGCACTCAAAGTATGAATAGTTACGCAGTTCATCTTTAAACTCAGCACCTGACTCAGCTAATAACGGCAATAACTGATCTGCAAAGGCAGGTGGGATCACCATCCCTTTTGAAGATGAACCTTGACTAAACCGGCTGTCGTAAAATTCATCGTTCTTATAAATATCGATTAAAATCTTAATGATTTGATCATCATAACTCGTAAACATATGCTGATCTGGCTGATAGGAAAAGTTCGGTGTAAACATATGCTCATCTTGATTCATGACACTTTCGATAAATCGTTTTAAGTTTTTAACAACGTACGTCCGTCCAACTCCTACCTTCATTTCAATTGAAAATTGATAACCGAGCCAGAGTTTGCGGTCTAAAATTAACGTGAATTCAGTTTCGAGCACATCCAAATTCTGTGACATCTGGTTATTAGACTTTAGAGAATCTGTAAAAGCATCAATTAACATACTAGAATGATCTATCTCTTGGGAAGGCCTTGAATTTCCGAATAACGTTTGGATTAATTGATCTTTTTGTGAGGCTTTTTTAGTTTCTTGTTCATCGCTAGACTTTTCAGCAATTTTAAATAAAACTGCTACAACGTGCTTACATTCACCAAATGTATCATGTGCAGGACACGAACAATGATGGGAATAATCATCACTTTCAAGGTTTATATGAACAAGATATGGCTCTGAACCATTAACGGTTGCCATCCAAGAATTACTTTCTGGTACAAATTTTAAGTTTTTGACGGCGTTACGTTTAAAATAATTTTGTCCCCTTGAATACATTCTTTTTTGAAATCTATTTTTAATCTCGGATTTTGTTATCAATTCTCACTCACCCTAACGTTTTACGCTATTACCATCTTAACATTTTTTATGACATTTTATACGAGGAAGTGTTATGATTCTTAAGGGAAAGGAAGGGTCAAATGAAAAAGCATATTGTATTTTTTGATATAGATGGAACGTTATTGGATCAACATAAGAAATTACCTGACAGTACAAAAGAAGCCATTAAACGGCTTCAGGAAAACGGTCACGAAGCTGCAATCGCAACTGGACGAGCTCCTTTTATGTTCAAAGAGCTGCGTGAGGAATTAGGAATTGATACTTACGTTAGTTATAACGGACAGTATGTCGTGCTAAATGGTAAAGTCATTTACAAAAGTCCACTGGACAAAAGAGCTCTAGAAGCATTGACGGAAAAAGCTTTAGAACATGACCATCCAATTGTGTATATGGATGCAGAGGATATGAAAGCCAATGTCCCTGATCATGATTATATTAATGAGAGTATTTCAACGCTGAAAATTGATCAGTATCCAGCGCATGATCCAGATTATATAGGACGCGAGTTGTACCAGTCACTCTTGTTTTGTGTGAAAGGGGAAGAGCAGCCCTATGTCGATCAGTTTGAGGAATTTGATTTTATAAGATGGCATCGTGTGTCTGTTGATATCCTACCTGCGGGAGGGTCCAAAGCAGAAGGAATTGATCGAGTCATAGACGAAATTGGCATTCCTTCTGAAAGGCAAGTGGCCTTTGGAGATGCACTAAATGATTTAGAAATGTTAAAGAAGATCTATCATAGTTTTGCGATGGGAAACGGACTTGTAGAAGCTAAAAAAGCAGCTAAGTATGTAACTGCAGGCGTTGATGAAAACGGTATTTATGAAGGGTTAAAACAACTAAAATTAATCTAACAAGCTGTGTCAAAATGCTTCGCTTTCCGCAGGCACGGCGCGGGCTTCCCCAAACTCGTTCCGTTCGTTTGGCGTGATTTTCAGCTCGTGCTGTTCCTGGAGGAGTCTTGCATTTTGACTACGCTAATAACACTCAAATTCGTTTATAGAAAAGCTATTTTTATTTTATCCCATCCTCTATTTTATAGCTGAATAATTAAGAGCTTCCTAAAGATAATATAAGCATAGGGATTGTCATCAAGAAAGGGGCTCTTATATGTTAGCTAAATTAACACCTGTATTTAAGATTGCAGCAGGGATTATGCTTATATTAGTGATTGTTGGTATGGTTTGGCCAGATTGGTTAGAGCAAGTCACAACCGACGTCCAAGGTGTAATTGCCAATGCTTTTGGATGGTATTATTTAATTGTTGTAACGTTTTTTGTTTTAGTTTGTCTAGTTTTTTTATTTACGCCCTTAGGAAAAATTCGATTAGGTAAGCCAGGCGAAAAGCCTGAGTTCTCAAGACCGACTTGGATTGCGATGTTGTTTAGTGCAGGGATGGGGATTGGACTTGTCTTCTGGGGCGCGGCTGAACCGATTAGTCACTATGCCGTTAGCTCGCCAACGTTAGAAACAGGTACTGATCAAGCAATTAAAGATGCAATGCGCTTTACATTTTTTCACTGGGGTGTTCATGCGTGGGCAATCTACGGTATTGTCGCGCTCGTATTAGCGTATTTTAACTTTAGGCATGACAAAATGGGGCTGATTAGCGCGACTCTTCATCCTTTGTTTGGTAAAAGTATGGAAGGGAATTTCGGGCGGTTAATTGATGTCCTAGCCGTAATCGCAACGGTCATTGGGGTGGCCACAACATTAGGTTTTGGTGCCGTGCAAATAAACGGTGGATTATCGTTCTTATTTGATATGCCGACAAGTTTTTTTATGCAGCTGATCATCATTTCTATCGTAACCGTTTTGTTTATGATCTCTGCATGGACAGGCCTTGGAAAAGGAATCAAGATTTTAAGTAATGTAAACATGATACTTGCCGTATTATTATTTTTATTAATGTTTATTGTTGGACCAACATTGTTTATCTTAAATATTTTTACTAATTCAATTGGAACTTATTTTCAACAACTACCTGCGATGAGTTTCCGAATTGCACCTCTGAACGAGGAACTTAGAGCGTGGATTAACGGCTGGACAGTATTCTACTGGGCATGGTGGATTGCCTGGTCGCCGTTTGTCGGTATTTTTATCGCTAGGGTCTCAAAAGGAAGATCGATTCGTGAATTCGTCTTTACTGTCTTAATAGTCCCTTCTCTAATTGGTTTCTTGTGGTTTTCCACGTTTGGGGGTACAGCGATCTCGCTTGAACATAACGGAATGGATGTAATCTCTGAACTGGCCACGGAAGAAGCGTTGTTCGGAGTGTTTTCAAATTTTCCTTTAGGTATGTTAGCATCGATAGTTGCGATGATCCTAATCGGTACGTTTTTTATCACTTCTGCTGATTCAGGAACGTTTGTATTAGGTATGATGACAACTGGAGGGTCACATGAGCCAGGCCAACGAGTGAAGCTAGTGTGGGGTGCTTTGCTATCGGCAACAGCTTTAGCCTTACTATATACAGGCGGACTTCAAGCACTGGAAAATACCATGATCATAGCAGCCTTGCCATTTTCAGTGATAATGCTCCTCATGACCTTTAGCTTTATCAAATCCATATTCAAGGAAGGAAAAGAGCTCGGGTTAGGAGATGTAGAAGCGAATAAGAAATTAAAGAAAGATGAATAAGGAAAAATCCTGCGGACCCGCAGGATTTTTTCATTTTGAATGACCGATTGAAAACAGTTCTCGCCCGGACGCGAACAATTCTTGCTCAGATGCGAACAAATCTCGCTCGGATGCGGACAGTTCTCGCTGAGATGCGAACAGTCCCAACACAATTACGAACTAAAAAGTCTAAAATGCGGAAAAAACTAATTTTTTAATAAACTTTATCCCCATTAAAAATGGAGTTTTTTACAATAACATAGTCCACATGGCGAATCGCGTCAAGCTTAGTTCCGCCTGCGTAAGAGATAGCTGATTGGAGGTCTTGTTCCATCTCCGTTAACGTATCTTGTAAGTAGCCACGATGTTCAACCCATTCTTTTTTGCCCTCGACGTTCTTCTTTTCACCTTTTTGAAATTCTGAAGCGGAACCGAAATATTCTTTATAAAGCTTTCCGTCTTTTTCAACTGTTTCACCCGGTGATTCCTCATGTCCTGCGAATAGTGAGCCAATCATAACCATCGAAGCCCCGAAACGAATCGATTTAGCGATGTCACCATGAGTCCTGATGCCACCATCAGCTATAACTGGTTTTGAAGCGGCTTTCGCGCAAAGACGGATGGCAGCTAATTGCCAGCCTCCTGTGCCAAAACCGGTTTTAATTTTAGTAATACAAACTTTTCCTGGTCCAATTCCAACTTTAGTTGCGTCGGCGCCTGCGTTCTCAAGCTCACGAACAGCTTCTGGCGTCCCGACGTTACCGGCAATAACAAAAGCTCCAGGTAAGTGCTGTTTGATGTGCTTAATCATACCCACAACAGAATCGGCATGACCATGTGCAATATCGATCGTTATAAAATCTGGTGTTAAGTTTCCATCTGCTAATTGTTTGATAAACTCATATTCTTCAGGTTTAACTCCAACGCTAATTGATGTGATTAGCAGACGCTCCTGCATATCTTTAACAAACTGCATTCGCCTTTCTGGTTCAAAGCGGTGCATAATATAGAAATAGCCATTTTCAGCTAAATAAGTAGCAACTTTTTCATCAATAATCGTTTGCATGTTAGCCGGAACCACTGGAAGTTTAAAGTGGTGTCCTCCGAATTCTACCGACGAATCACATTCTGAACGACTATTAACAATACATTTTGCGGGAATTAACTGTACATCTTCATAATCAAATACATTTTCCATGTTTATCTCCCCTAAAAACGAATATTTAAAACAAATATTTATATAATGTTCGTACATTGATAATTTACAAGAAAAAGAATGGTTTGTCAAAAAGGAATTTGTTAAAATTGTTTGAATTTATATAGGGATAGGGAGAAAAGGTGTTATGAAAAAAGTTAATTTCCTCGAACATGTAAACCATTGGCTTATGTCAAAAGTGGTATAATAGCCATAGAGGTGATCGCATGGCTCGGCAGAAGAAATTTACAACTCAAGAGCTATTTCAAATGACTAAAGCTCTATTACTAGAGCATGGGTATGAAGGTTTTTCAATTAGCACATTGGCAGAAAAATTAAACGTTTCAAGAGGAACGATTTATAAGTACTTTGAAAATAAAGAGGATTTAATCACGGAATATATGCTGTATGAAATGAATAAGTATTTAGAGGAATTGAAGGAGATTCATCAGTTCGCAACTTTCGATGAGCAGCTTGACTTCTTACTAGATGTGATGTTCCGTAATCAAGAGCTTCAGAAGCTAATTGAAATGGGCCGGGATATTCCTGTGCAAGATAATGAAAAAGCAAAACTAAATCATGAAAAATTAGAAGCTAAGCACTTAGATTTGTATAACAATTTATTAAGTGTGGTTAGGTTAGGACAGAAACAGGGTAAGGTAAGAGAAAGAATACCGGAACCATTAGTGTTAGGATTTATTTTTCAATCGATTGTTATTCCGAATCACTTTGGTGTACCTTATGAAGAATGGGTGAAATCAATTAAAGATGTTATCCGACACGGAATGTTCAAAAGACTGAATTGACACGCTTTAGGTCATCGCAGATAATGAAAGTGACAGGTGTGTCATTTATTTTTTATATAAAGTGACGTTTGTGTCACTTTAACTGGAAGGGAGACTAGATATCAGTGGAAAAATTCTTAAGGGGTATAACAGATAGGGTCGTAACGAAAAAAGGGGTTTGGATCACGCTAGCAATTTGGGTTCTGGCGTCAGTCTTATTAGCTGTGTTTGCACCAAGTCCAAAAGATTATGAAGTCCCAAGCATTCAATCCCTACCTGAAGATCAGCAGTCTGTGATCGCTGAGAAAAAAGTGAACGAATATTTCTCAGAAGATGACGGAATCTTAGCTTTACTTGTGTTTGAAGGAAAAGAAGAAATCAATCAGGAACAGCTATCAAGTATTGTTAAAAAAATTAGAAGTGAAGAGGTTAATGGCTTTAAAGATATTGTCCCAGTAGATCAAATGCCGCCTCAAGCAGTAAGCCAGTTTCTTTCAGATGATCAAACGACAGCTTTTCTCCCAATGACATATAAATCTTCTTTGGAAACGAGCGACATCCAGAAAGCAAATGAACAAGTGTACGACATCGTAAACAATGATGAAAATCTTGAATTATACATTACGGGACCTGCCGGAATTTCAGTTGATTCAACAGAATTATTTTCAAGAGCAGATCTAGTCTTAATATTTTCGACAGTGGGCATTATTTTAATATTACTAGTCGTGATTTATCGATCGCCATTACTAGCATTAATACCACTTTTGGCAGCAGCATTTGTATATGAAGTTATTATGCAAACATTAGGAATTCTAGGCTCTCAAGGTCTAGCTCTAACCTCGCAAACGACTTCGATTATGTCAATTTTACTCTTTGCGGCTGTAATCGACTATTCATTGTTTGTATTTTCAAGATATCGAGAAGAGCTTAAAGATCATGAAAATAAATTCGATGCGATGCGACTTGCCATGAGGCATACAGGAATGCCTGTATTTTTCTCTGGCGGTACCGTGCTTGCAGCTATGCTAGTGCTATTTTTCGCTAAAAGCGGAGACTATCAAAACTTTGCTCCGACTTTCGCAACAGCCATGGCGGTTATTGTTATTGCATCAGTTACGTTAGTTCCAGCTTTATTTACGCTGTTTGGCAGGCGTTCGTTCTGGCCGAAAATTCCTAAAGTTGGAGATGAGAAACTAAAGAGTCATTCTTTTTGGAATAAGGTGGGGCGTGGCATTGTTAAAAGACCTGTCGTGTCAGTCGTTGTTGTAGCAATCTTCTTAATCATCTCGGCATTAAACATGTTTAATCTAAAATATGAATTTAATACATTAAATGCATTTCCGGAAGATATGCCTTCTAGAGAAGGTTATGAAGTGTTAGAAAACAACTTTGACCCAGGTAGTCTTGCACCAACTACCGTTCTTTTTGAAGGTGAAGAGACGATTACAGATGAAGAGCAACAAGCATTCGTGGATGAACTAAGCTCAGAGCCAGTGGTGAATAACGTAAGCATTGATGGGATGACAGAAGATGGTGAGGTGATTAGTTTTACGTTAACTTATTCTGAAAATCCTTACGAGACTGAAGCCATTAATGCGTTAGAAAATACGATACAATCCTCTGAAGATATTTTAAATGAAATTGGCGTTGAGGGAGACCTTTATTTTGCAGGCGAAACGGCACGGATCGTCGATGACCGTGAAGTAAACAATCGAGACATTATAGTTATTGTGACGTTAGAGACGATTTTAATATTCGCCATGCTAGTGGCCTTAACCCGTTCATTTAAAATGCCAATTTATATGATGGGAACGATTTTAGTTTCGTTCTTAGCAGCGTTAGGTCTCGGCATGTTTTTAACTGAATTATTCTTTGGTATTGATACAATCAGTAACCGGGTACCACTCTATGCTTTTGTCTTTTTAGTAGCTCTTGGGATTGACTACAACATCATGCTCGTTTCAAGATTTCAAGAAGAGCGCAAAAAACATTCAGTTAAGAAAGCAGTCGAACTCGCCGTTGCCAATACTGGAGGCGTGATTTCATCAGCCGGTCTGATTTTAGCTGCAACCTTTGCTGTCTTAATGACCCAGCCGATTCAATTACTATTCGTCTTCGGCTTTATTGTGGCAGTTGGGATTCTGATTGACACGTTTATTATTAGAGGTGTCTTACTCCCAGGATTGATTGTGTTGTTTGAGAAGGATAAGTAGTGGGGGAGACAGATCCGTTCATGAAAAGCGGAGTTACGTTTATAGAAAGCGGAGTTACGTTTATAGAAAGCGGAGTTACGTTTATAGAAAGCAAAGTTACGTTCATAGAAAGCGAACTTACGTTTATAGGAAGTAAAGTTCCGTTGATAGAAGGCTGAGATCCGTTCATAGAAATTGGAGAACCTTTTATAGAGTCAGATATACATTCATAGAATTTAAATAATCCATAAAACATTTCAAATATTATTTTCAACCTCCTTGCCAGATAGCTAGGAGGTTTTTTCATATTTAAGAAGGAAAAAGTTCGCTCTTAAAGAATATATCTTAAGTTAGGGGGATATTATGAAAAATAAATTATTATTCTGGGTGTTTTTTATCATACTCATCATAATCAATTCGTATTTATACAGGCTATTTTTTATGAAAGTACAGTTCATACCTGATAGTTTAGAGACAAGTGTCTTTATGCCTTTTGTCATTATTCTACTTTATATTTTAGGTGTCATTCCGTTCACCGCTTACATATCAGAAGAGCTGGTTAAATTCATTGCCAATCAGAAAAAAGCGACAAGAATCGTTTTGATTAATGCGATTATTCTTACACCAATCCTAGTCGCTTCTCTCATGTATTATAACGAATATAAAGAAAAAGGTTTAGTTGAGGCGATGGATTATGAATCAGATGAATTCGAGGGATTAATGGTAATGGGACTTGATATAAGAACAACTCAAAAAGAGCACGCAGATGAAATTATGGAGTTTTTAAGCCGATATAATGTAAAAAAGATGCGAGACAGTGAATGGGACTCTTTCATAGGAGAAAAGGGAATTTCACTTAATATTCAAACTGAAGACCGCCCCATTTTTACAAGCATATTTGAGAGTCGATTAAGGCTGAACACGGAGTATTATGAGGTTATTAATGGACCCATTGATGTCGACTGGCTTTTTAACTATGTAGAAAGCATCAAAACGGTAGTGAATTGATGCTTTCTAAACTAATAATTTATGCTGCGAGGCGGCGTGAAGATCACGGTAAATTCGGTTCAAATCAGTGCTTTCCATTATGGCGCCCATTCCTAAGAATCGGTAAATCACTTGAGCTCCACTCACTGCACGTCCAGCAGCAGACTTGCATAATTCCTGCAGGTCGATTAAATCTAAATCTGATAACATTTCACCTCGGACATGCTGATCCCAAGTGCGATCAATTAATACATGGAACTTTTCCACCTCATCCTTAAAAGGTGTCTCCATCTCGTTAATCTTCTTCGTAACCTGCTCAAAACGCCCGGGTTCATACTGCTGCCACAATTCCTTTTTACTTTCAACCAGTCTTTTTGCTTCTTCAAAAAAGTGCCTCGCAATTCCAATCGTTGTAGCGGCAATATTGGCTGCAGCAAATGGCACAAATGGATAATGGTAAACCGGGTTGTCAAAGTGAAAATGAGGCTTCAAGACGTCAAATGTTCGGTTTTCGGGTACAAATGCTTCCTGAACTTTAAACGTATGACTGTTTGTTCCTTTAAGACCGAACGCATCCCAGTCTTCAATCACTTCAACTTGTTCAGGTAAAAAGGTAAATGCATGTGTAATGTCAGAACCTTGAACGTGTGCATTAGCTGTAAAGGCCGTTGCATGCTTTGAACCACTGCAAAACTTCCATTCACCAGTTACAATATAGCCGCCATCAACAGCTCGGGCTTTACCCGATGGACGATCACTCCCCGCAATATAAACGTCACGTTTACCGAACACTTCACTGGCCCAGTCGGGTTCCATCGTTGTGACGAAAAAGCCAGCTCCAGAACCTATCTGCACTAACCAGCCAAAACTTCCATCAACCCACGCGGCATCTTCAAACACTTTAATCGCATCAGGAAGCGGCATCATTCTTCCGTCAAGATCTTCTGGAACAAATAACTTAAACAATTTTTGTTCATAGATGACGTCTAAAACTTCTTGAGATAATTCGCCCCTTTTTTCTATTTCGTAAGAATAGGATCTAATTAAATTTACAGTCTTTTGATCAAACATGTTCAACACCTCATTCTTTAGCAATTTGTTTTATTGCGATGGCTCGTTTCACAATAAAATGATGCATATAAAATATTATTATTGGCATATTCCATTCCTCTTTTGTCGTAAAAAGTATATGATTATCATATCATGTCGAATTGTGTGTTACACTTTAACAAAGAATGGAGGCTAAATGTTGTCTGTATCCGATTTTAACGCAGAGAAAAAGTGGAGAAGTCTACCTAAAGAATTTCAGAAAAGAATCCTCAGTAATGTGTTCTGTTTTAAATGTGGTGAAACGACTATCGTAGATTATAGTGTAAAAGATGACAACTTAGGCATCATCTTAGAAGGTAAATGTCAACAATGTGATAGTAATGTTGCGAGATTTATTGAAGATTAATAGTCTATTTTCTATTAAACAAGATTTTGCTATAATAAATCTTGTTTAGGGGCATTAGCTCAGTTGGGAGAGCGTCTCACTGGCAGTGAGAAGGTCATCGGTTCGAGCCCGATATGCTCCATATGCTTAAACCCTTGATATATCAAGGGTTTGTTTTATTTTTAAGAGTTGAATAATTTAATCGAATTATTGTGTGGTCATTTTTTGGTCATCAAACATCCTTAATCAAAAAAACCTTGACTTATTTTTTCTACTGCTCCATTTTGAAATGATGGCAATAAGTGACTGTAAGTATCTAAAGTCATTCTAGTATTTGCATGACCTAATCTTGACGCTACAATTTTTGGATGAATGTTCAACTCTAAACATAGCGTGGCGTGCGTGTGCCTCAAATCATGGAACCGGATTTTTTTCACATGAAGTCTTTTTATGTTGCGATTAAATGATCTCCTTAGATTGCTTGGATTAATTGGTGAACCGAGACTTGTACAGACAACTAAATCCAGTTTATCATTGTAAACGTCCCCAGTTTTAACCTTAATTTGTTCCTGTTTTTCTTTATGACTTTTAAGAGCGATTAAGGTTTCTTTGGTGAAAGCTACCTGGCGTTTACTGGTTTTATTTTTAGCACCTGGCTTAATTGTCTTACCATCATTGGACAATGTTTGTTGTATTGTTAACCTTTGACCTTCAAAATCAATATCTTGCCACCTCAAGCCTAAAATCTCCCCTTGTCTCATTCCTTCAACAGAGGCTAGTTGATAAGCAATGAAGAATGGGTCCCTTTTTGTATTCTCCAAAAAATACTGGAGCTCATGTTTGTCCCACACACTTACTTCTTGTGAGTCGCTTTTTGGCCTGGAAATTCTGTCCAACGGATTTCTAGAGATTAAATCCATATTTCTAGCATAGCTAAAAACACTTTTAATTATGGTATGGATTTTCTGAACTGACCTTTTTGAAAGGTTTTTCTCATCGTACAAATGAAAATAGAAATCTTCCACATCTAGAGGTTTAATTCTATCAATTTGCATTTGACCAAAAAACGGCAAGATATGAGTCTTAATGAGGTGTACGTATGCTTTATAAGTTACATCTTGAACCTCATGTTTTTTCTTTCTTAACCATTTCTGTGTTAATTCATCCAATTTCATCTTTGAAGTCGCTACATAAGTACCTTGATTAAGTTCATGTAAAATTAACGTTTGTTGCTGCATAGCCTCCTTTTTAGTTTTAAATCCCCGTCTTTTAATTTGTTTTGGGTATCCTTCTGGATTACTTATAACAAAGTAATAAGTACCTCTTTTTTTATCTTTATGAATTGACATTTTACATCTCTCCTATTTTATTTTCATAAAACAAAGGAGGTGTATTGACTACACCCCCAAATTGAGATGTAGCAGTCATTTGCCATATCTCAATCATCTTCTATAATTACTTCCTTGTCAATTAAGCACTCTGTTCATTAATCCAATCAAAAAAACTCTTAGTTGGGATACGGATGGATTTTCCAATTCGAATAGTACGAAAAGTATTGGAATGGACTAATTCATAAGCCTGTCGTCGGCCAATTTTTAGTATTTTTTGGATATCTTCTACTTTTAAAACTTGAGGGTAGTTTGTTTGATGAGTATTATTCATGTGGAACTTCCTTTCTGACGTGGATTATTGTTGGAATAACCAACTTGGGGGGTAAATGAGGGTTTTAAAATATAATTAATTATCTTTCAATAGCTTCTAATACCTCCTTCTATGAATTAAGGTTTGATCAGCGAGAACGAAATTAAAAAAGTGAAATTTAATGAGAGGGTGATAACTGAGGTTACTACACTTGGGTGATGAAAGAAGTACAGTGTAAAGTTATTATCTTTAATTAAAGTTTATACCAACCTATTTGATTTTGTCCATTTTATTTGGTTCGACCCCCATAAATAATTTTTTACCTCACTTTTTAATAAAAACCTCATGTGCTTTTATGGTAAAAACCCTAGAACATTATTAAGAGAATAATATTTTCATAATTGAATAGCATGCCTTATTCACATTCCAATGAATGTGATAAGAAATCTATTAAATTAGTTAGGGTCGGGAAAAAAATAATCCTGTAATGCTAGATGTACAAAGGGATAACCCGTTCCCGTAAGGAGGAAAAATGAAATGATACATACCTTTAGTTTCTACGTAAATGGTGTAAATAACCAAGATTTACAGCAACTATTCACCTTAAACAATATTAACTTAAACCAATTTACTTACATTAAAGCTGCGGTTGAAAAATTAAATCAGAGATTAAAACAAAAATTAAATCAAGCATTAGTCATTAGTTCAATAATATTTAACTGTGACAACGATTGGACAGTTAAATGCAAAGTAGATGTGACAAAACTATTATCTCGTGGCACCATTAAAGAAACAGATTATCACGAGGTTGAACGTATTTTAAGAACATTTTTTGATCAATATTGTGGTTCTGCTGAATACTTCGATCAACATGTTTTAACGAGAATAGACTACAAATATGACATATGCATTCCTTCAGCCACAGATAGAAAGTTACTGTTTTTCTTGTTTGAGAAGTATACAAGCCTATACCGTTTTAAGGTTAAGGTTAAGTGGGGGAAAGACGAAAATGGGAAGCCACTAAAATATGAAACAAGTCAATATCACAAAAACAACAGTGTGCAAATTATTGTGTATGACAAAGAAGCAGAAAGAAGGGCTAATAATGAGATAATATTACCTTATGAGCGAAATATTCTCAGGTATGAGTTAAGACTACATAACCAGCATTTAAACTCGATGAAAAGAGAAGATTCAAAGGGACATAGCCAATCAAAGAAACTTTCTGTTTATTTTGTGGACTCAATGTGGGAGTATTATATGAAAAAAAACATTCTTTCAATTTTTAGACTAGGTGATTTTTATAAGGTCTATGAAGCTAAGAAAGTGGTTAAAAACAGTTCTTATACTAGGAACAGAAAAGAAAAACTAATCAAATTCCTAACTACCGTCTCTAAAGGTACAATAGATACTCCAAAAAAACATATGTCAGCACCGACGTACAGACAAATTATCAAGGATTTGGAATCCATTGATGTAAATCCTGTTCTAATCCCCAAAAATCGTAAGGACTTTCCTCCGTATTTCAAAAATCCCTTTCAAATTTAAGGAATTGGTTTCTTAAATTCATAAAATTTAGTTCACCAGTTGATTTTCATTTAAAATAGATATAACATTAGAGTGTAAAAATATCAAAGGTAAAACAACTCTCAAGAAGCATAAATTAAATGTGGTGGATACATTGAATAAAAAAGCAATAATTATCAATAAAAACAACATTTCAACACCTGATAGTCAATTGACTACAGGTGTTTTTTTCTTTTCCATTGACTATAGGAAATGGGGTAGATAAAACAAACGTAAATAATAAACATTGCTTGTTCATAGGGTATGAACTATTAATTCTCTTAGTTATTAATACTTAGATATTTAACTAGAATAAGTAGACTGAAAAAACAGGTCTGGTGTTATTACCAGTGAATAAGGAAGGGGAAAAGAAATATGGAAATCAGTAATTTAGATTTTAGTCGTTTGCTAAAAGAAGCTAGGGCAAAAAAAGGAGTTACTTTTGAGGAAACAGGGAGAGGAATTAGTTGCAGTCCATCTTATGTATATCGTCTTGAAAAAGGTGATCGTAAAATGCCGTCATATTCATTCGTTCAAAATGTTATTAACTATTTCGAGCTGACAGAAAACGATTTAATCAAGTATCAAATAGGGGTTTCAGAAGAGTACACATACAAAGCAAAAATAAATGAAGAGATAAAAGGAATTAACGTTGATAGTTATAAAGAAATTAATCATTTACTGAAAATGATTAAATACTATCAGGAAGTAATGCAAAATCACAATCGAAAAGGTTAGGAATGTAAAAAGTAGGCTGGTTAAAGATTAACTGGCCTACTAAATTCAGTAGAGTCAAGAACAAAACAGTATTAAACTTTTAAGTACAGAAAGGTTGGTACGTATTGAATAAATTAAATAAGGAAGAAGTTTATTCTTCGATAAGGCAACTGAGTGAAGAACAAGTAGGAAATTATCTTCGAGAAGTTTTTCAGGTAACTGAAAAATACCTATATGATAATTCTCAAAGCCTTAATGAAGAATTAATTAAAATATTTGAACAACTAGTGAATGATGCAAAGGATAAAAGGGATAAAGGCTATCGTAGATTAAATATTCCTTTACCAGAGATTACAATGTCACCAAAACAAAGAAAATTATTGAAGGAATTAGAATTTTACAAAAGATATCATGGAAAAAAATAATCTAATTTATAACTTAATAGTTTTAGCATCAAATAGCTAAATCAATGCGAAACAATTGAGGAGCTCTTATTTCTTTTTGTTATTTCAATAAAATAGAGATATAATTTAGATGAAAGACAGTTCGTGTTGTGACGAACTGCCCTTCATGTTATAGACTTAGCTTACTCAATAGGGGTCAGCACAAGTGTTCAAAAGTAGACACCCTAGCTGTCAAACTCAGGGGTGTCTGTTTTTGTTCAAACTTTAAAAACCATAATTTCTTAAATTCATAAAAGAACAACTAGGTTTAAATCAATGGTGGTGAAAAATAATGAGTATTAGCTTTAAACAAAAACAACATTTTTATAAGTGCTAACACCTGTTCTCGTACTAATGAGGACAGGTGTTTTTCTTTATAACAATAAGTTGTATGACTTTAAAGAGGATGTTTCAAACAATTAAATAAACCCTCCACTTTTGGAGGATTTATAAGTCATTCATATTTTTTTATGAATTCAAGCAAACATTGACTGAATAGCATGTTTAAACGAAAGTGAGGAAATTTCGTTGATTGCAGCGTTGTGAACCGTTCATAAATATCAGAATTTATTTGAATACTTTTGACTTGTGTTTTTGATTTCGGGTCATAAACTTCAGGATCTATAATCGGTTGCGTTTTTGTATATTCTAAAAGTTTCTTCAGTTCATCTTGGTGGGCATTCAGGAAATCTATTAGATCGTCCGAATGGGAAGTTGTTCTTGACATCATTGATTTGTACTCTTCAAGGGTCAGTAACTTATAATACTCCTTCTCTGCTTGATGATATTGATAATTTCCTTCTCTCATGATTTTACTGAATTTTGAAGGAGAGATGCCGTGCTTTTGAGCTACATTTTTTAAGTGATCAGTTGTCTCTTTTTTTAACATCTCATTTACATACACAACACGCTCTTCTGGCTTCATTTTCATAAGTTGTTGTTGGTTCATAATGATTCCCCCTTTAATAGTTTCATATTTTTATAGTAGATAAATAAATGAAAATTATAACTGAAACGGAGGTGATAAATATGACTACAGCAACTTTTATAATTTCTGGTGTGGCAATCGTAATGTCATTTATAGCATTGATATTATCGCTTAAACATCGTTAAAGATTGAGTTAGTAGGAACCTAACTTTTATTTGTAATATTAATCGATGTAAAATATGATAATTTGGGGCTTAGATTTTTATCTAAGTCCTTTTAGATTTTATTTTTTATTGCTCATTTTTAAACTCATCTGGTTCATTGAGCTAGGAGACTTCCCCCTATAAGACATCTTCAATAATCTGAAGAATTCTTTGTTGCTTCTGAACCAAAAAAACCTGACTTTTCTGGTTGCCCAAATACTCCACTATTACTCTGCTCAAAATTTATACTTAATAGAATAAATATTATTCAACCATCGATAAAATAATAGTTAAAACCAAAAATAATCTTTACTTCTTTTTCATCTTAGCTTCGTTCTTTTTTCTTTCACTTCCCTTTAGTAAGTATATTTCCTTCTTTTAATTGTGTAATCTCATATAGTCAATGTAATAAGTTGGGGTCTAATTTTGAAATAGGTAATTTCATTTATCTTAATGTTTACTCATCTAAAAATGTAATAATCTTGCAAAGTAATTGAAGGTATTGAATTAAAAATAAACAGCTAAGTAAATTACTAAATGAGAGGAAAATGATCACCAAAAGTTAGTTTAATTAAGACAGAATAATACAGTTGGGTTCATGACACTATTGGTTTAAAACAGAAGATAGATGGTTGCAATGAAATCATATAATAAATAAATTTAATAAATTTATGTTTTTTAGACATTCTAGAATAATGAGAGTTGCCTATTATTACCTAAACTCAAAAAAGGGGGTGTTAATGGCCTATGAACAAAGCAAATTTATTAAAAGAGGATACAATGCGGAAAAATGTAAAGTACCGTACAGTTAAAATTAAGATATTTCCAACACCTAATCAGATTGAAAATCTAAATCACATGGCAAAAGAACGTACGAAACTGATTAATGAGTTAATCGAAGAAATGGTAGAGGCTAAAAGTAGAATCTATAAAACAACGAAGGATATTGATACTCCTCTACCGTCCTCTATGAAGAATCAGGCAATTCGAGAAGCCTATAAATACCATGATATATCCCAAAAAAGGGGTTATCATTTAAAACCAATTGTCAAAAAACATATCTGTCAATGGCAAGGACAAACATTAAAAGTCTACGATGATGCAATATCTGTTACTTTTTTAACTGCTGATGGGTGGGGGCGTGCACAGGTAATCAAAGCAAATCTAAACAGTAGAGGTGATTACATTAGGGAACAACTTCGAAGATTACAGGCAATGTTAGTCACCATCAAAAAGATTAATAATAAGTGGATTGCAATGATTGTGCTGAAAGATAATTCCACTCTTGAACCACTTAAAGTTGAGAATATCGCAGGAATTGATTTAGGGATAAAGTGCCCCATCGTAGTCAAGACATCAAATGGGAAAATAAAGTTTATCGGTAATGGCAGGTATCTCGCCTTTAGAAGACGATGGTTTAGAAGCAAAAGAAAGGAGTTAATAAATCAAAATAAATCATACCTTGTGAAAAAAATAGCTAATAAGGAAGAAAGGTGGATGAGGGAACAAGATCATCAGTTAAGTCGGGAATTGGTGAATTACTTGAAAGAGAACGATGTAAGATTATTAAAAATGGAAAAGTTAACTGGTATTAGAGATATTAAAACAGACAAGAAAAACACATTAAGATTACATCAATGGTCGTTTTATCGATTGAGTCAATATATTCAATATAAATGTGAAGATGCGGGGATACAAGTCGAACTTGTGAATCCAAAATATACTTCGCAAAGTTGCCCAAAATGTAAAAGAAAAAATAAAACAAATACTAGAACTTATCGATGCATTCAATGTGGTTATGTTAGTCATCGTGATATTATCGGTGCAACTAACGTATTGAGTGCAACTACAATCACAAAGTGATTGGCCATAGGAGTTATATACTACCTATAGGACGAGGCTGTGGGGTCCTCCAACAATGGCGTGGCCATCGGAAACTTGATTAATAAGGGTATGATAGCTAAATGCCATTAACGCATGAATTAATTGCGACCCTCCGAAACATACCCATTTAAATTCTTTATTAAATTATATAAGTAAATATATTTTTAGTAAAATGGCATATTAAAATCATTACCTTCAGGATATTTTAATCGGTGGAAAATGATTACATTAAAATTTGCTGGTTCTTTATCTACTTTATTTATAACCTTATGCTTTTTCAAAAAAGTGAGCTTTTTCCTAAATGGAATTTGCTCTTTTTTAGTTAAAAATTTCCTTAGTTTTGTTCGTGATTTTTCAGGTTCACAAGAATTATTGTAGATTTACAAATTAGGTTACATTTTAGTGTGTAAATAATTAATCAAAATAAATATAAACGTTAAAATAACAATGAAAGTGAGTCTTAAATTGCGTTACAATTTAACCCCCATTTTATAATACAAACTTTTAAAATCACCTTTAAGTAAAATACAGTCAGGAAACCAACATTGATTAATATAAATTTGATTCATCGTAAAAGCATCTGACTTTATGTTTATGAACTGCTAGAATTTTATTACATGTCTTGTTGAATTTTTCGATTTCTCAAAGCTATATAGACTGTTATTGACTCATGGCAAAAGCTGTAATTTGTTGATATAATTGAACTATACTTTATTAAGTATTTTGATGGAGAATAACTGAGAGGCTTTATCTTTGCAAGGGGGTTAATAATGAAAATAACATATTATAATGATAGTAGAAGAGAAATATTAATTCACCCAGCTACGTTTAAACATGGTTGTAAAGGTAGTGAAGAACCTATTAAACCGTTAGAAGAAAGAACGTTTATTTTGCCTGATAATACAAGTCCTTTTATAAAGATGTGGGATTACGGAGTAGATAAAGGCTTGCAGATATTAATTATGCCTGAAAAATAATAAACAATGGAATGGAATAAGGGAGCGGTAAAAATATGAAGAACTTTAATGATAAAGTCAATTTTATATGGTCAATAGCTGAAATTTTGCGTGGGCCATATAAAAAAGAAGATTACGGTAAAGTTGTTTTACCGATGGCTGTTTTAAGAAGATTTGATTGTGTTCTAGAAGAAACAAAGGAAGATGTATTATCGCAATATGATAAATATAAGAACTTACCTGAAGAGTCACGTGACGAGATTTTAAATCGAACATCGAAACAGAAGTTTAATAATGTTAGTAAATATGATTTTCAAAAACTATTAAGTGATTCAGACAACATTGCTGATAATTTACGAGATTACATAAATGGCTTTTCGCAAACGGCAAGAGACATTATCGACTATTTTAACTTTGATACACAAATCGAAAAAATGGACCGAAATGACTTGCTATATCTTGTCGTCAAACGGTTCAGTGAGATTGATTTACATCCTGAAACAGTATCAAATATAGAAATGGGTTATATTTTCGAAGAACTGATCAGACGCTTCAATGAACACGCTGAAGCTGGGGACCACTACACACCAAGAGAAGTTATACGGCTAATGTGCCATCTGTTGTTCCTTAACGATGATGAGGTGTTCACAACCGAAGGAATCACTAAGACGTTATATGACCCTTGTGCAGGTACCGGTGGAATGGGTTCAGTTGCTTCAGAATATATTCGTGAGCATAATCCCTCTGCTAGCTTAAAGTTTTTTGGTCAAGAATTTAATGAAGAATCATATGCAATTTGTAAAGCTGACGTACTTATTAAAGGTGAAGAAGCCAAAAACCTCGCATTTGGAAATACATTGTCTCAAGATCAGTTCTCGAATCAGAAATTCGATTATTTATTAACGAATCCACCATTTGGGGTGGAATGGAAACCTGTCAAAAAGGCGGTAACAGAAGAACACGAGAATCAAGGCTATAATGGACGCTTTGGTGCGGGCCTTCCAAGGATTAATGATGGTCAACTTCTATTCTTGCAGCATTTAGTATCGAAAATGAAGCCTTTGTCAGAGGAAAACCCAAATGGATCACGTATTGCTATTGTTTTTAATGGAAGCCCATTATTTACAGGAGATGCAGGGTCTGGGGAAAGTAATATACGTAAATATCTAATTGAGCATGATTTAGTGGAAAGCATTGTAGCATTGCCTGATCAAATGTTTTATAACACTGGTATATCCACTTACATATGGATTCTGACAAATAATAAGCCAGCTCATCGAAAAGGAAAAATTCAATTAGTGGATGGTACGAAGTTTTATAAAAAGATGAAGAAGAGCCTGGGGCAAAAACGTCATGAATTAGATGAAGCGGATATCAATAATATCACACAGCTTTACGGAGAATTTAGTGAAAATGAGTATAGCAAGGTTTTTGACAATGAAGACTTCGGTTATCGAAAAGTCACTATTGAACGACCGTTACGTTTGAATTTTAAAGTTGATGATGGCCGCATTCATCGTCTCAATGATGAAAAAGCATTTCAGAATTTAGTTAAATCTAAGAAAAAAGGTGAAGCGGGAGTAAAAGAAGTTGAAGAAGGTGAAAAACTACAACAATTAATCGTCACCGCCCTTCAGGAATTAGAAAGCGATGAACTATACAAAAACCGAGAAGAATTTGAAAAATTACTCACTGATGCCTTTAAGAATGCAAACATTAAGTTGAATGCTACCTTAAAAAAGGCTGTTTTATCGGCACTATCTGAAAAAGATGAGACAGCTGAAATTTGTACAGATAAAAAAGACAATCCCGAACCAGATCCAGACCTAAGAGATACGGAAAACATTCCTTTAAAAGAAGACATCCATGAATATTTCGAACGCGAGGTGAAACCCCATGTACCAGATGCATGGATGGATGAGGAAACCATCAAAATTGGTTATGAGATTCCGTTCACCAGACATTTTTATCAATACACAAATCTGAGAAGTTCAGAGGAAGTCTCAAATGAAATTCGTGAATTGGAAGAAAGCATTATGGATAAATTGAAGAAGGTGATGGGGTGAAACAATATAATCAATACTTAGAATATACAAAAGAAAATCTTAGTTGGATGGGGGAGATTCCTAAAACTTGGGAGATTCATAAATTAGATAGATTGGCAAGTTTAGTTACTGGAAACACCCCCCCTAAAGCACAAGAAGAAAATTATAAGAACGGATATGTACCATGGGTGAAACCAGACAATATTTTAGAGAACCACAGGATTTCAGAAACAAAGGAAAAATTAAGTGGGGTTGGGGTGAAAAAGGCAAGGTTAATTCCACCATACTCTGCATTAGTTTGCTGTATAGGGTCTGTAGGTAAAGTTGGAATTAATAGTGTTGAGTGTGCGACAAATCAACAAATTAACTCTATAATTTTTGACAATGAGGAATGGAATAATAGATATGGATTATACTGTACTATTGCATCAGAACAAGAATATGAAAAATATTCAAATAAGGTTGTAGTAGGAATACTTAACAAACAGGCTCAAGGGAAAATAAAAATGCCTGTTCCACCATTGAATGAGCAAAGAAAAATAGCAGATTTCCTCGATCAAAAAACATCAGAGGTTGATGATTTAATTGCTGATAAAGAACGTTTAATAGAGCTTTTAGAGGAAAAAAGGCAAGCAATCATTACAGAAGCGGTGACAAAAGGGTTAGACCCTGATGTTAAGATGAAGGATTCCGAACTAACTTGGCTGGGCATGATACCCGAAAAATGGAGTGTAAAAAAAATAAAACATATTTCTACATTCATAGGTAGTGGAAAAACACCTAAAGGTGGAAGTGAAGTTTATAGTTCAGATGGAGTAGTTTTTATAAGAAGTATGAACGTTCATAATAAAGGGTTGAAGTTAGATGATGTAGTTTATATTGATAAAAAAATAGATTATGATATGAAATCAACAAGAGTTATTTCAAATGATATATTGTTGAATATAACTGGAGCTTCCATTGGACGGTCTTGTATTGTACCCACAGGTTTTCCAGATGCAAATGTCAATCAACATGTATGTATTATTCGACCTTCAAAAGTTCAAATTTATCCATCACTGCTTTCAAAATTAATGGTTTCTCAAACAGTTAAAGATCAGATAGATAGAAGCCAAAATGGTAGTTCCAGAGAGGGGTTGAACTTTTCGCAAGTTGGCAATATTTATTTTCCAATTTCCCCAGATTTAGAAGAACAAAAGAATATTTCAAATTATATTGAAGAGGAAATAAATAATATTGATAGAGTAATAATTGATATAACTCGTCAAATTAAAAAGTTCGAAGAATACCGCCAATCTCTCATCTATGAAGCGGTTACTGGAAAAATAGATGTACGTGACTATCCACTGGAAAGAAAGGAGGAGGCACATGCCGATTGATTATACTGAAAAAGGTTTTGAAGAAAATATTGAATCTGAATTGGTTCGCTCAGGTTATATTGAGCGTAAATTGACTGGAGAATCGTTGGATGAATTTAAACAACATGCCATCGATACAGAGGTATTCTTTCAGTTTTTAGAAGCGACTCAGCCAAAACAGTTGGAAAAGTTGAAGCGGGCATATAAAGAAAACTATAAGCAAAAGATTATTCATCGTTTATCAAAAGAGCTTTCAAGTCGAGGCATGATTGATTGTTTGAGACATGGAGTCAAAGATTATGGCGTTAAGTTGACGTTAGCCTATAATAAGCCTGTTTCAACAATGAATCGAACACTGTGGGAGCAATATGAACAAAACCTCTTTACAGTCAGTCGACAAGTGTACTACAGCCAGAAGAATAACAACAGCATTGATGTCCTCCTTTCTTTGAATGGTTTACCCATCATTGTGATGGAATTGAAAAACCATTTAACAGGTCAAACGGTGGATAATGCCAAGATGCAGTTTAAAAAGGACCGTGACCCCAATGAATTATTGTTTCAATTTAAAAAACGTGCTTTAGTGTATTTTGCAGTTGATCCAGATGAGGTATATATGACTACACGAGTGAGCGAAGATAAGACATTCTTTTTACCTTTTAATCGGGGAAACAATGGTGGTCGTGGCAACCCAACTGTTTATAACGATTACAAAACGTCGTATTTATGGAAAGATATTTTGCATAAAGATAGCTTGTTAGACATTCTTTTTCGTTTTATGTTTGTGCAAGAAGAAGACATCAAAGATAGCAATGGAGAAGTCATAGACAAAAGGGAAACGGTGATCTTTCCTCGTTATCATCAACTTGATGCTGTTCGACAAATTGAAGAAGATGTTAAAAAGAATGGAGCAGGTAAAAGCTATTTATCCCAACATTCAGCAGGATCAGGTAAGACAAATAGCATTTCATGGCTCTCACATCGGTTGGCAAAATTACATGATGAACACGATGAAGCCATGTTTGATAGTGTGATTGTTGTTACCGATAGACGCGTTTTAGATAAGCAATTACAGGATGCGATATACCAGCTTGAACACAAGACAGGATTTGTGGAAAAAATTGAAAAAAACTCAGAACAGTTAGCTCAAGCAATCAAAAATAAGGCAAAGATTATTGTGACAACACTCCAAAAGTTCCCTTTTATCATCGATCAAGTGAATGAAATATCAAAAGGGAAATATGCCATTATTATAGATGAGGCACATTCTTCACAAGGTGGTAAATCAGCAAGAGCAATGACAAGTCTATTATCCAATAAAACGTTAGAGGAAGCGATGGAAGAAGAGCAAATAGCGGAAGACGAATTAAAAGATGCTGAAGACCGAATTCTTGAGGAAATTGCTAAAAGTGGTCAACAAGAAAATATCTCTTTCTTCGCTTTTACCGCTACACCTAAACCAAAAACACTTGAAAAATTCGGAACACCAGGAAATGATGGACTACCGAGGCCATTCCATGAATACACCATGCGACAAGCTATTGAAGAAGGTTTTATTTTAGATGTGCTAAAGAATTATGTCACTTATAAGACATTCTTTAAGCTGGCGAAACAGATTGATGATGATCCTGAAGTTGGAAGTAAAAAAGCATCGAAAGCAATTGCACGCTATGTCTCATTACATCCACACAATATTGCTCAAAAAACTGAAATTATGGTTGAACATTTCAGGCAAGTGACTCAACATAAAATAGGTGGAAGAGCCAAAGCAATGGTGGTGACTAGTAGTCGACTTCATGCGGTTAGATATAAACATGCTTTTGACAAATACATCACTGAGAAAGGTTATACTGACTTGCAATCAGTCGTGGCATTCTCTGGAACGGTAGATGATAATGGTGTTCCATATACTGAAGTAGAAATGAATGGGTTTAGCGAAGGAGAATTACCCGATAAGTTTCACAGCGATGACTATCAAGTTTTATTGGTGGCTGAGAAATATCAAACGGGTTTTGATGAACCGCTTCTTCATACGATGTACGTTGATAAGAAATTGGACGGAATCAAAGCAGTTCAGACCCTATCTCGATTGAATCGTACATGTAAGGGTAAAAATGATACGTTTGTCTTGGACTTTGTTAATGAAGCGGAAGATATTCAAAAAGCATTTGAACCGTATTACGAGGTGACGCAAGTAGAGGATACTACAGATCCGAATATCCTCTATGATATTCAAACAGAATTAGATGCTTATCAAGTATATTCAAACGAAGAAGTTGATGAAATTGCGAATTTGGAGTATAGCGACAATAAAAGGAATTCGAGATTACAAGAAAAACTCAATTCATTATTAGATCTTGGGTTAAAACGGTTTAATGAAGACTTAAATTCAGAACAACAAGATGACTTTAAATCTGCATGTTCCAAATTTATAAGAACATATTCATTTGTACTTCAAATAGGTCCGTTTGCTGATATCGAGCTTCATAAGTTATATGTATACTTAAATTATTTATTTAAAAAATTACCTAAACACCTCTCTGATGGTGTTGATTTAGCTGATGATGTTGCCCTCGCCTATTATAAAAATGAAAAAGTATTTGAAGGCAGTATCTCCTTACAATCTGGTGAGGATCACAAGTTAAAACCAACCTCGTTCGGTGCAAGTGCAACACCAGAAGAAGAAAAAGAAAGATTATCATCCATTATAGAGCGTCTTAATGATCGATTCGGAACGGAATTTACAGAAACAGATAAATTATCCTTTGATCAAATTAAAGAGGATATAATCAATAATGAAGACTTAGCTCAAAAAGCAAAAGTGAATACGAAAGACAATTTTAAATTTAGTTATGAAGAGGCGTTTTTGGATATTGTAATTGATAGAATGACAACAAACGAAGAATTCTTTATGAAAATGTTGGAGAATAGTGACTTTAAGAATACAGTTATGAATTACATGTTTGAAGAAGTTTATGAAGAAATGGTAACAAGTTAATAATGAATACACAAAAGACAGTCTATCAAGGGAGTATTGTGATAGACTGTTTTTTGATGTTAATACTATTAGTAGTGATTGAAAGTCTATAACCTGAAAAATAGCTGACTAATAATGTATTGTAGCATTAACCAAAGGACGCAATAGGTTCATGCATCGAGAGGTTTCGTACTTATTGAATTATAGGTAACTGGAACTATTTTAGAACCTTACGCTTGCTAGAACGTTTGTAAGTAGTTTTTTTATTTCATCTTTAGGTTGGCTAACGGAAGCGTTAGATTTATTAACAGTTTTAAATGATTAATATTCTTGTCTAGATATTATATAATGTGTTTCAAATTTGAATTTCAAAATATGGTAAAATAATACTATAACCATTTGTTAGGAGATATAATTAAGGGGTGAATAAAATCTTCGCATTAATTAAAAGTGTATTTAAAGGAATGTTTGAAAAGAAAGTAACAATGTTGCTTCTTTCAACAGGATTATTAATTATTTCATCTGGATTTACACAAAATTGGTGGTTAAACCCTTTTATTTCTATTATAAATGATGTTTTCAACCTTAAAATAGAATTACCAGGGGGTACTATTCATTATGGCTATCTAATAACCACTGTCATTGTTGGTGGATGTTTAACAGCTTCTGCCTTTTGGTTTTATTTTAAAACAAGGGATAAAGTAAAGAAACAAAATATGTTACAGATTCGGCATTCTTCTATAGAATCTGTAAGCTATTTAAACATAGGAAAAGAACTGACCAATTACAACATAGAAGTGTATCAATTAAATCAAACAGAAGAACTTAAAATAATAGATAAACATAACTTACAACATGCTCTGAGAGAGCAACAGAAAATAACCCAAAGATTACTTAATCGTTTTGAAGGAAGTGACGATAGTGAGCTCGCATATTTGGGATTAGCACATATTCCATTAGTCTTTTTGATTGGCTATCAGTTAGCAGATAAATCAAATATTCTATTTTTTGAATGGAACCAAGTTAAGTTAGCATGGGAAAAAATTGAAGATCGAAAGGGTGGGTACCCTGCATTATTAATAGAAAAGAATGAAATAAGTCAGAGCTTAGGAGAAACGAGGGAAGTAATAATCAAAATTGGAATAACCTACCCTATTGAAGACTCTGATCTTAGAGGGCTTGGTTTGGAGGACCTAAATTCGTTTTACTTATATATAGATCATCCCCACAGAAATGCGATTATCAGCAATGAACAACTTCGTGATTATAAAGATAAATTTAGACGATTATTGGATGAAATCAATCAAAAGTTTCCTCAACTTAATAGAATTCATTTGTTCTATTCAGGACAAACATCATTAGCATTTCTATTAGGAAGTGCAATCTCACCGAGAATGGATGCTGAAATTAAGGTGTACAACTATGTTAGAAAATCATTTCCTAAGTATAATTGGGTAATAACTTTAAAAAAGATTGAAGAACCAATTGAAATAAAAGTCTTAAAGGAGGATTTAAATGAAGATGTACGACCTTCAAAGTAAATTAAATACGTTTTATAAAAATTATGTTGTCTTACCTAAAAGTGGAAGGGATTCACTTTTTACTAAAAAGAACTTAAATATAAACCGTTTAAAGGATGGATTAATAGAGTATAACGAAGAAAAAGGAACAGATTATAAATTTGCGGAAGAGCCGATTGTTCAAGGGAGTGTTGCTATGTCTACTGTTATTCAGAATGATAGTAATGACTATGACATTGACGTAGCAATTGTCTTTGAAAAAGATAACTTGCCACCTGGAACAACCGCTACTAAAAATGTGGTTGTGAATGCACTTAAAAAGAAAACCAACCAGTTTAAAGTTGAACCAGAAGCGAAGACTAATTGTGTAAGGATTGTCTATGCAGAGGGATATCATATTGACTTCGCTATATACAGAAGATATAAGGACGGAAAGAAATATATCTATGAGCATTGCGGCAGTGAATGGAGAGAAAGAGATCCACGTTCTTTAACACAATGGTTCTTGGAACAAAATAAAGAAAAGGATTATAAGCTAAGGGAAGTAGTAAGGTTATTAAAAATGTTCTCGAAATCAAGAGATGGTTGGAAGAATATGCCTGGTGGCCTGATTCAGAGTGTCTTAGCTAACGAACAATTTCAAACATATGAACGAATAGATGAACGATTCTATTATACTATTAAGGCTATTAAAGACAGATTGGCGTATAATAAAGAGGTGTACAATCCAACAGATTCAACAAAAAGTTTAAAACTTGTAAGTAAAGATAGTACAAAAATGGACAACCTTTATAACCGTCTTAAAGATAAATTGTCAAAATTAGATATTTTATTTACATCATCATGTACTTATAATCAAGCGATTGAAGCATGGGGAGAGTTTTTTAATCATGATTATTGGGCTGAGCAGAGGGAAGATAACAAATCAAGTGTGTCAAAATCTTTTGCTACTTCAGAAATGGACGAACGCTATGATTATAAAGAAACAGAAGAGTTTATTTATAATAAATTCCCTATTAACATCCAATATCAATTAGAATTAAAATGTGAGGTTTTACAAAAAAATAAATCTACTGTTTGGCTACATTCGTTGCTTAATCAGAAGAAATTATTACTTCCAGGTTGTTATTTGAAATTTATGGCTTCTACAAATGTACCATCTCCTTATAATGTGTATTGGAAAGTTAAAAACCGTGGTGATGTTGCCAAAAGAGAAGACTGTATTCGAGGTCAAATTGAACAAACCGATGAACTTAGTCATTTTGAACCTACTTTATTTAAAGGAGACCATTATGTCGAATGTTACATTGTTAAAGAAGGTATATGTGTTGCGAAACAAAGAATTGGGGTACCAATTAAAGTTTCATAATAATTTAATCCCCATTATTAATTTCCAAAAACAATTGTAAGAATGATTAGGTGGAACAAATTAATCTTCAAAGTTTTTTAAATCAAGATAAAGAATTAAAAAACAAAAATACTGAAGTATGCTCAGAAATAGAATTTACTCCTATTCATTTATTAATAAAGGGTATTCGGTTTTTATGGTGGAAAAGGGCTTATAAATCACCCTTCTCCAAATTCTTAATAAGTGTGGAAAAATCGACACCAAAGTTGTCTGTAATGTTATGATCATTCACTTCATACCAATTGAAATTATCGTGTAACATAGCTTTATTGAAAGCACTTGAATTAAATCGTGGCTTACGCTTTTTATGGAGCTTCTCATTGAAAAGGATTTTGGCTCGTAAGGCATCAAACGAGTAACCTCTACCCATTCGCTCTACCTGCCTAATAATGCTGTTAATTGACTCCGTATAAGCGTTAGTGAGCCTTTTATCAAAGTAGTTGAATATTTCGACATGCCAGTTGTCTACGGCTCTCACGAGGTCTTTATATGCATCTTTAGAGTTACTGGACATACAACGGTGTCTCCATTGACTATAACGAAGACGACCTTCATCTGAATCAGGAGTATCCCATATCCAGTAAAACTCTTCTTTGAGTTCATAGGCTTCTTTTAAGACAGGAAGATTACCTAACCAAGTCTCTAAGAGGAATGATTCACGTTCATTTAGATCGTGTTTACGCTTTAGAAGGATAAACCTTTCACGCATAAGGGTACGTCTTTCTTTTTGGCTCATATGAGCTTTCAAAGACTTTCTGACGTTATCTAAGGCTTGATTAGCCATTCTAATTACATGAAACTTATCTACGACCACTTTAGCGTGTGGAAGGATAGTGTTCACTGCGTCTTTGTAGGGCTTCCACATATCCATTGTGACGTACTCAATATAAGTCCTGTCACTGATTTCTGAAAGACGTTGGATGACTGTTTCCTTGTTACGGTTAGGCTTGATGTCATAAATAGTCCTGCGTTCAATATTAGTCAATACAAGCCGAGGTCTTCGGATAATATGTATCTCGTCTATCCCAAGCCACTTAGGAGTTTCAAACTGGTATTCACGTTCTTTGAGTGCCACATAGTCCTTAAAAACGTTCCTAATAGTTTTCTCGTCAACGCCAACGCTTTCTGCGACTTCTACAAAGGTCTTAGACATGGATTGCTCTTGAATAGACTTTAAAAGCCTTTTGGTCATACTACGCTTTTCATCTACAGATACTAGGCGTTCCCAGAAGGTAGATTCGCATTCACGACATTTGTATCGTCTACGGTTCAATTGTAAGCCCACTCGCTTTAAACGAATGGGCAAATCCATAATTAGTTGATTTCTTGAACTGTGTTTGTACAACTTGTCAAAACCACATTCAGGACAACGTTCAGGTGGTCCGACTGCTTCAACTTTAAACATCATATCGGTTTCATTTTCTTGTGGTGATTCTATTGTTTTAATGTCTGGTAGGGATAATAAGTCTGACATATTGTTCATCCTTTATTACTCTGCGGTGTTAAGGTATCAAATATAGATTTGATGTCGAAATCATCAGTGTTAAATTATTTTTGTGACCACAAATGCACTTAGAAAACCCCTTAAAGCATTTATATAATGGGTGATCGCAAAATAGTGTATGAAATCCTTTTGTAGACTTTGCTAAACTACTGCACACTTTAGTACAGTATTAGCTGGTTCACTTGAATAGGGAATTGTAAAAAAAGTTCCCTTAGCCTGCACAACAAGATAATTTCGAAACATCTTTATCGAACGTAAGTGCAGCTAATTTTAGCCCTTCAGCCATTGTTAAATATGGTGCTAGGGTTTCTGTTAAATCTTCTATCGTTAAGCCAAATTTAACAGCTAATGATGCTGCATAGATGACATCTCCTGCATTCTCAGATACAATATGAACTCCTAATACTTTTAGTGTTTCTGCATCTGCTACTAGTTTAAATACACCGGTTGTTTCACGGTTTACAATTGCTCTTGGAACAGCATCTAAAGGTAATACAGATGTCTTCACATCATACCCTTTCTCTTTTGCTTGTTCTTCTGTTAAACCAACCGTTGCAACCGTTGGATTCGTAAACGTAACAGCAGGGACTACCGATAAATCTATTTTTTTGTTTAACCCACCGATAGCATTATCAGTAATAATTCCACCTTCATAGGCTGCTACATATACAAATTGCGGTCCTAACGTCACATCTCCTGCTGCATAAATCTTTTCATTACTTGTTTGACCAAAATCATTGATCAGGATTTCATTATTTTTTCCGGTTTCAACACCTGCCGCACTTAAATTTAAAGAATCCGTATTTGGTTTTCTTCCAGTGGCAACAAGTAACTGATCTGATTCAATAACTTCTTTACTGCCATTTACTGTTACGTAAACCTTTTTTATCTCTCCACTTTGTACAACACGCTCAAAAGTTGCCCCTTTGACAAGGTTTATACCCTGTTCAATTAACGCTTTTTCAACTGACTCTGAAATCTCAGGATCATACTCCTTTAAAAGTCGCTCACTTCTTTGCATAAGCGTTATTTCTGAACCTAAATGATGAAATAGTTGTCCAAGCTCCATTCCAATGTATCCTGAACCAATTACAGTTAATCGTTTTGGTATTTTCTTTAACTCAAGAAGTGTTGTACTAGTTAAATAGTCCATTTCTTCAAGTCCTGAAATTTGGGGCAACGAAGGAGATCCACCTGTTGCAATTAAAAAGCGTTTTGCAGATAACTTTGCCCCATTGACCTCAACCGTACTAGCATCAACGAATTTTGCTTCACCTTTAATTAAATCAAAATTATATTCATCAATTAAATCCACATATTTTTGATTCCGAAGTTCGCTCACCAATTTATCCTTTTGCGTGATTAAACTAGCTAAATCCACTTCTCCAGCGGATGTTTGTAAACCTATAAACGGGTTGTCTTTTGATAAATGATTGATTTCCCCTGCCCTAAGAAGAGTTTTTGACGGAACACAGCCAATATTCACACAGGTTCCCCCAACCGTTCCACGCTCAATCATTCCAACTTTTGCACCGTATTCTATAGCTTTAATTGCCGATGAAAAGGCAGCAGCACCAGAACCAATAATAAGA
The DNA here is from genome assembly GCF_042685285.1 of Piscibacillus salipiscarius. Lineage (NCBI taxonomy): Bacteria > Bacillati > Bacillota > Bacilli > Caryophanales > Bacillaceae > Piscibacillus > Piscibacillus salipiscarius. Next base: position 106,144 of record NZ_JBHUMZ010000013.1, read on the forward strand.
AGGTCATAATTGTCTTCATTACTTAACGCCACGTTTTCTTGTGACGATACTTCTTCAATTTCTCCGGCTTTGTAATTTGCTTCATCAATCGCCTTTATTGCACTTTCAACCTCAATATCATTGGGTAGTTCAAATACTGCTTCACCACGACGAAAACTAGACTCAATATTTTTAGCACCTATCTTTTCAAGTGCTGATTCAACGTGTTTTTCACAACCCGCACAGGTCATTCCTTGAATGTTTACCTTAAATTTATTCATAATAAAGCCCCTTTCGTTAATCTCTCATGTTAATGTTTCTATTATTGGACACGAATGTAATTGCTTTTCATCTGGACATCGTTGTTTTAAGTCGTCTAACATAGTTTCAATTCGTTTTAAATCCTCTATTTGTTTTTGAACTTCCTTTTGTTTTTTAGAAACAAATTCGAACATATCTTGACAACGAACTTCATCTTTATCTACAACACCAAGTAATTTATAAATCTCGTTTAAAGAAAATCCAAGTTCCTGTATTCGTTTAATAAACCCAACACGCTTAACGTCATCATATGAATATATCCGATAACCAGCTTCCGTTCGGTGAGGTTCTTGTAGTAAATTTTTTCGCTCGTAATATCTAATCGTTTCTTTATTAACGCCACATTTTTCTGCAAACTCACTAATGCGGTAAATCATCTTATTTCACCCCATGAATATTATAAACCGTGTACCATAGTACACGGTCAAGTAAATTGGACTATTTTATTTTTTTCCCAACGTATCACTCGTATGTGATTGATACTTTTATAATACTATTGATTGTCCTAACATCCCACTAGAAAATCCGATTTAAACACCAGTTGTTTTTAAACTATTAAAAAAGTAATTCCACTATATATTCCGAAGACCCTTAATAAATAATAAGAATTTTAAAGGCGAGATAGACATTCTCGCCTTCTAGTATTTTAGATTTGCTACTTTAAATTGATACGGTCATCCGAAATTGCTATTATATGAAAAATATCAACTATTTATTGAACGAATAATGGTTCAGATATAAGCAAAATAATATACTATCAAATCTATAGGCAAATGATTCTACATCTCAATATATTCTGTGGTCATTTTTGTGGTCATCAAATTGGAGTTTAGCATAGGTTACATTTGGACACTAAAGGTAACGCAAAGTCAGTTTCCTAGGAACATAAGGACACTAAAAAAACTCAAAGGAACCTATAGTTATTACATAACCCTCACTGGCAGTGAGAAGGTCATCGGTTCGAGCCCGATATGCTCCATTTTCCTTAAGTTACCTCTAAACACTCATTCCATATACATCAACACTTAAAAACTCACCATTTTTATAAAAATGGTCTATTAAAGTTCCTTCTTTCTTCATACCAATCTTCTGCATGACTTTTGCCGACGCTGGATTAAAGGTCAATGCTTGAGCCCACATTTTATGTAAAAGTAGTTCTTGAATTCCGAATTGAACAATGCGTTCAGCAGCCTCAGTAGCATACCCTTGCCCCCAATAATTTTGGCCAACCCAGTAAGCCAACTCACCTCGTTTGTGGCGTTGATTGACTCCGATGGTCATGGCTCCAATGAGTTGGTTTTCTTCTTTTAAAACAATCGCAAACGGATAAATCCCATTTTTCCTGGAATCGTCAGGCATTATTATCCATTCCTCAGCATCTTCTAATGTATATGGATAAGGTATATTAAGTGTAGTTTCGGTGATCGCTGGATCATTAGCGAGTTCATAAACGTGAGATGCGTCGTTCATTGTAAAGGGTCGAAGCTTAAGCCTCTTAGTGGAAAGGTTCAAGTTCATATAATCCCTCCTGGATTTATTTTTATTACTATAACATAAGCCAAATGATATAGATAAGTAAAAATTTAAAATAATACGATGGTCACATTTTCATCAGGCTATGTTTCAATAATTAAATTCGACAAAAATCAGAATAGTAATTATCACAAACTTTTATAGGAGGGAGTTCATGTCTAAAAAACGATAGGATTTCACTTTACTGTGTAGTTCTGTATTGGTAGGTACAAGCTTATTATTACCTTTAACAGTAGCAGCTGGTATGTCACCAGGTACACCTGATCAACAAGTGTATTCAGTATCAGGCTTTACGGACCATGCGGAATTAACACAGAAGCTTCAAAAAATCGAAGAGGTTAGTAATGGAGTATTAAATTTAGAAGTTGCTGGTTATTCTAACCAAGGTCTAGAAATCTATAAGGCAACGGTAGGTCATGGCGATAAGGTGGTTATGGTTCAAAGTGAAATTCATGGTAATGAAAAGACAGGAACAGTAGCATTAGTAAATATGCTTAAGCAACTAGCAACAAACAATTCTCCTAAATACAAGCAGCTTCGCGAAGAGATAACCATTATTGCAATGCCAATGATGAACCCAGATGCATCTGACGCTAATCGTAGAGGAAATATCATGTCTTGGGAAGAAGTGGTAGAGGATTTCCCTCAACTAGAAAATGCCCAACCCTCCTGGAACTATTATACATGGCAAAACGAAATATGGGATTATGCATCAAACCCAGGATTTGATGTAAACCGTGACTTCAACCCTGACTTGGATTATGTTCCACAAGCGAGTGACTTCCCAGGTAATTCTGCTAGCCCGGGTTGGTTTATCACGCCCGAAGCTCAAACCGTAAGAGATGTTTATAAAGAAGCACATGATGAGTTTGGGAAAGTTGATGTGTTTGTAGACCTTCATCATCAAGGACAGTATTACGTTGAGGGCACAGAAGACGAAGTGACGTTATCACTATCAGGTGTCTTTGTACCGGATCCAAAATCAGAGGAAGGCGCAAAATATAGCGAGTACGCTAATCAATACAACGGTGATTTTGCTAAGCAGTTGAATGTAGCTGCTTACCAAGCGCTTCAAGGTGTAGGTAATTCAATTTTTAACAATATTTCATTATACCCTCAAGATTTAGATTTACCGGGCACAGCTTTAGGTTCATTCGCATTAAACGGAAGTGGCTCAGTCCTATTTGAAGTAACAGGACAAACTCAATCCTTTGGTCAAAAGAAAAAGGGGCAGCTCGTGAAAGCGGTAGAAACAGGTTTATATGGTATTGTTGAAGGTGTTGCTGATGGGTCTGTTTACGAGATCGACCCAGGTGAGTATGAGAACATTCCAGGAACAGAAAGATAAAAAACTAATGACCCTTGTGATAGAGACATTAGAAACTAAACTGACACATATTGAGAAAATAGCTTGGTGAGAAGTCATGAATACTTTATGAATGATTAATCATCGTTTTATAAAAAAGTAGTGTTGATTAAAGTTAATCTTCACTACTTCTCTTTATTTTTATCCGCTAAATTTTTACGGTTTGAAGCCATAGGTGGTTGTTCAAGCCAACCGTTTTTAATCATGATATTTGCGCCGTCTTCTGAGTATAGTTGTATTTCAACGGCTAGTCGATTATACATAATTCCAATATCTACTCTTGGACTTGTTGAAACACTCATACCATAATATCCAACGCTTAGAGAGATGAGCGCAGTTGTATAGAACATCATTAATCTTTCGCTAAATGTGTATGTTGTGCTATGAGTGACTTCAGAATCCCAAGACATAGGAGTTGGTAAATCATCATCTTTGAGTTTTTCACTAAATAATTTTATATGTTTCTTTGCGATTTCAAGTCCTCTAACAAAATAGTCAGTAACCTCTTTAGTTTGTGCTACTTGGCTAAATCCTATTAATGTCGCGGTCCCTAATGCATTTCTTTGAATATTAGCATATAGATTTGTGATTTCTAAAGCTGTTAGAGATCTCTTCTCTCCAAACACATCCCATAAAAACCCTTGTTTTTGAACATATTCTATACTCTCCATGTCATCGATATATGGTGATCGAATAAATATACCTTTATTTAGTAATAAGTCTTTCGATTGTTCATATAAATTTTGCGACTCATCTAGGCATTGTTGGTAAAACTCAGTAATGTCTGATCTTACAGAATAGGATAAGCTGACTGCGTAACTAGTTAAGCCAATCTTAGCCATTTGATGTATATAATGAAGGACATAGCTATCAGCATATAAGCGAGGCGCTTCTAAATCTACATCTTCCTCAACAGTGAAACCATGAGGTACTTTGAACTTTTCTTCTTTGAATATTGATTTGATTACGTCTATATGAGTTAAGGATATGTTAAGAGCTGATTCAATTACAGTTTTAATCTCCTGATCTTCTGCTTTATTTAGAAAGTATGTAAGCATACAAACGCTTGCTGTGTCATTCATATATTGAGTCCAAAGTTGTGATATTTCACTTGAGGTCAATCTAATTTGTTTGTTATCAGACATTTTAATCACTCCACAATAATATTAATGTTATTGTGTTCATTTTGTATGGAATTTATTAACGTTAAAGTAACTTCATACTGTTCTTCGTTGAAAAGCTCTATACTTAAGTTTTTATGGCTATTTTTAATTTTTATCTAATTGCCCCATGAGATAAGACAGCATGAACTCCTTTTACACCATTGACTACCTGTGTAATTCTCAAATCAACAACGGTGCTAGCTAATGCAGTTGCCTCAGTCTTCTTAACATCATAGAGGCGTTGAATGAGCAATACCATTTCATCTAATGCGGTGGCAGTTGCTTCATTTAAGTCTTCATCAAAACCAAACGTTACCCAACCAGATGGTGTCCAGGCTCGAGGCATATTCAAGCTCATATCTTCGTGAACCGTTAATGTCACATCAACTACGTCCATAGGAGCCTCAATGGCAGTACCTGATACTTCACCGTCGCCTTGAGCTGCATGGCCATCTCCAATAGAAAACAATGCACCTTCTACTTCAATTGGTAAAAAGAGGCTGCTGCCCCTGCCTAGTTCTTTGCAGTCGATATTACCGCCAACACGTCTTGGTGGTGCTGTTATATGTAATCCTGGTTCAGCTGGGGCAACGCCCATAAGTCCCATAAAAGGATTAAGCCCGATTCGCAGGTCGCGATCTCCAATGCGAGTCGTTCCAGTCATGGTTTCAGTATCTAATTCCCAGTCTAACTGTACGTTCTTTTCGTTCGTGAGACTCAGTTTTTCATTCTGCCAGCTATTAAATCCGCCTGCCCAGTTTGTCCCATACCAACCTGGAACTAAATCATTTGTACGTATTTCTAGTACCATCCCAGGTTTGGCACTCTTAATCTCAATAGGTCCAATAATAGGGTGTCCTTTAACTTCTTCTTGTTCTCTAGAATCAAGTTTTTCTTTAGGTTCACCTTTAGCTTTTGAATATCCCCACTGAATATCCGGTGTGGTGAGCTGTAAGGTATCACCTGATTCTACCGTTAATATAGGTTTATAGGAGTGATTAAATGATCGGTGCAGATGCTCAGTTTTTAGTTCAATATTATGAATCATATCTTATGCTCCTTTAATCTATTATCGTTGTACAGCAAAGCTAATTATGTCAAAATTAATAAAAATATTCAAATAAATCAGGGGGAGACAAATGAAGAACGACTTTTTAAATGAAACGATTGAACAATTACAACAAAGATTATCGGAGGGTGAACTTACTTCTCGTGAGCTAGTTTTGATTTACCTTGATCGCATTGCGACTTACGACCAAGATGGACCTAACATTAATTCGATTGCAGAAATCAATCCAGATGCATTGTTTATTGCCGAATCACTGGATGTTGAACGAAAAGAACAGGGTCCGCGTGGGCCACTTCACGGCATTCCAGTTGTGTTAAAAGATAATATAGACACCGGTGACAAAATGCATACAACAGCTGGCTCTCTAGCTTTAAAAGACCATGTCGCTAAAAATGATTCATTTGTTGCGGAAAAGTTGCATGAAGCAGGTGCGGTCATTTTAGGAAAAGCTAACTTAACGGAGTGGGCAAATTTTATGACAGAAGGTATGCCAAATGGATATAGCTCAAGAGCTGGACAAGTATTAAATCCTTATGGACCTGGTGAAATTGATACTGGTGGTTCGAGTGCAGGTCCTGGTGCTGCAGTTGCTGCTAATTTTGCCACAGTATCCATTGGCACAGAGACGTCAGGTTCGATTTTGAGTCCTTCAAGCCAGCATTCCTTAGTTGGTATAAAACCAACTGTTGGAACGGTTAGCCGAAGCGGTATTATACCAATCTCTCATACTCAGGATACGGCAGGGCCAATGGCGAAAACGGTGGCAGATGCTGTTCACGTTTTTCAAGCTATTATGGGTGAAGACGAAAAAGATGCAGCAACAAGCAAAGCGACACCTTTTTTTAAACAAGAATTATCTCTTCGATTAAAAAAAGATGGATTAAACGGCAAACGAATTGGGATTGCCCGTGAATCTTACTTTGATGCTATTGACGAAGAAAAACAAAAGCTTATGAACGAAGCTATTCAAGTGCTTAAATCACAAGGCGCTGAAGTGTTTGACATCACCATCCCTACTACCGAGCACAACTGGGGATTAGGGGTCATGATTCATGAATTTAAAAATAGTTTAAACGCTTATTTAAAAACGATATCGAGTGATGTGGCTGTCCGTTCACTCGATGATGTCATTGATTTTCACAATCAAAATGAAGAAGAAACGTTGAAGTACGGACAAAAGTGGTTCTTGGAAGCCCAGAAAACGTCTGGTTTATTGACCGACCCAGATTACTTAAAAGAGTTACTCGATGACCAACGTTTGTCTAAAGAAGAAGGAATTGACTATACATTAGATGAACACAAGCTAGAAGCGATCGTCTTCCCGAATAATATTGGGGCAGGAATTCCGGCGAAGGCGGGCTATCCATCTATTACGGTTCCAGTTGGATTAACGAAGAAGAATGAGCCTGTTGGTATCACCTTTACAGGCACGGCTTTCTCAGAACCAACTTTAATTGAAATCGCTTATGGTTATGAGCAAGCATCACAAAAAAGAGTTGCGCCGAAATTAAATTCTAAATAAACTGGTGAAGCTTTTGCACGGGTTGTGCAAAAGCTTTTTTACACTGGCGAATGTCTCAAATTAACGCCCCAATGTCCCATAAATAGCCCGCAATGTCTCATAAACCAGTTTTCAGTGTCTCAAAAATTGTCCAAAATGCCCAGCTTCGACAAAAAGAATGTCCCATAAACGTTTAATAATGTCCCATAAAATCAATTGCTTCTTAATCACTTTAAAACTAAATGCCTTTTCATGTTAATGTTTTACAGTCGGTATGACAAATGTCATATCATGATATGATGATTGCCATAACTTGTTTATTAGTACTCATATACACGAGCCTCTTTGAAACAATATAAGTACTAACAAGGACGTCATATGACAAATGTAATGGATAATTACTGACGTTCATGACTACTGTCATCAAAGTAATTTCTTTAACATTAAGACTAGGTCATAAAGATGGTTTCAAGGAGGCTATTTAAATGAGTCATTCAAAATTAGCACAACTTAAAAAGAGTATGAAACAATTTGAACAATCAGATGCGAAAGCCAGTGTATGGCAAATTATTAATACGATTCCACCAGTATTTATTTTATGGTATTTAGCTTATGCTTCATTATCGGTGTCAATTTGGTTATCATTAGCGTGTACAGTCGTCGCAGCAGGGTTCGTCGTAAGAACGTTTATTATTTTCCACGACTGCGGTCATGGATCCTTTTTTAAAAACCGTAAGGCGAACCATATTATCGGGACAATAACAGGTATTATTACGATGTTCCCTTACGAGAAGTGGAGACGTGAACATGCGATCCATCACGCGACAAGTAGTAATTTAGACAAGCGTGGTACAGGTGATGTGTGGATTATGACAGTTGAAGAGTACGTTAATGCTTCGAAACTAGAACGTTTCCAGTATCGCTTATATAGAAACCCATTTGTAATGTTTGTACTTGGACCACTGTATTTGTTCCTTGTGACAAACCGTATGAATCGTAAAGAGGCGAAGAAGAATGAAATTCGTAACACTTACCTAACGAATGTGTCCATTGTTGCTTTAGTCACAGTTCTAATTTTATTAGTCGGTTGGCAGAGTTTCTTGATGGTCCACTTACCAATTATGTTTGTATCAGGAAGTCTTGGGATTTGGTTATTCTATGTACAGCACCAATTTGAAGATTCCTATTTTGAAGATGAAGAAGAATGGGATTACGTTAAAGCAGCTATTGATGGCAGCTCGTACTATAAACTACCAAGAGTCTTACAGTGGATTACAGGTAACATTGGCTACCACCATGTTCACCACCTAAGTCCAAAGGTTCCAAACTATAACTTAGAGGATGCACATGAGTCGACGCCACCACTTCAACAAGCAACAACGATTACCGTAAAATCTAGTCTAAAATCCATTAGATTTAGATTGTTTGATGAAACGAATAAAAAATTTGTCAGCTTTAAAGAAGTCAAAACTTTGTTAAATCAAGGTTCGCAAAACGTATCCTTAAAACGTGAGGAAACAGTATAATAAATGAGTCAGAAGCCTTCAATTAATTGGAGGCTTCTTCTTTGGTATAATAGGAGTATTCTATATGAGAGGACATCCACTACATGCAGAATTGGTATAATATTTTTCCGAAAAACTTAAGCTTAAGTATCTATGTATGGATTATTTTTAGTTTATTACCATTTTATTTTATTTTTCGCTCAACGTCATGGTTAGAAGCGATATTAGGGATCATTTTAATTGCTATTTTCTTTGCGTCATACCGGTTATCTTTCTTATCAAATGGCTGGTTTTTATACGTATGTGTATCGATCATGATGCTGATTAATATTGGGATGTCACTTGTATATGGTTATGTATATTTCGCGTTGTTTTTAGCGTTTTTCATAGGAAACATCAAGCATAAAGGTGGATTTATTACGTTATATGTTGTACATATTGTCACAACACTTATAGCGGCTGGCTTTAGTGTCTTCACGCAAGAAGAGCTATTTCAGTATCAGTTGCCGTTTATTGTTATAGCGATTTTAGGTGTCATTTTACTTCCAATTAACACGTATAACAGGTTGAAAAGACAAAAGTTAGAAGCACAATTAGTCGATGCAAATGAAAAAATATCGCAGTTACTCGTTTACGAAGAGCGTCAGAGGATTGCACGCGACTTACATGATACGTTAGGGCAGAAGCTTTCTTTAATTGGTCTTAAAAGTGATTTAGCTAAACGACTTATTGACAAAGATACCTTAAAAGCTAAAAGTGAGATTACCGATATCAATAAAACAGCCCGAACGGCTTTAAAAGAAGTTAGGGATATGCTTTCTGATATGCGTGGTGCTAAGTTAGATGATGAAATTAAGCATGTTAAACAGTTATTAGATGCAGCTGGAATTGAAGTTACAATAAAAGGTGATTTGGAGCTTAAACAATCACCAGCGTTAGTTGAAGATGTGTTAAGTATGTGCCTAAAAGAAGCCGTCACAAATGTTGTTAAACATAGTGAAGCAAGTCACTGTTTAATCGACATTAACGAATCGCCTAATGAAGTGAAGATGTTGATACAAGATGATGGAGTAGGAATTGATCAATCCAAACAATCTAAAGGGCATGGCCTTCGCGGAATATCTGAACGGTTAGAATTTGTGAATGGCAAATTTAATTTAAAGACCAATTCAGGAACTCGAATAGAAATACAAATACCAAATGTCACACAGCAAATCAATAGGGAGGATGCGAGATGATTAAAATCGTCATTGCAGAAGACCAACAGATGTTACTTGGGGCACTAGGGTCACTTTTAGACCTTGAAGATGATATGGAAGTCGTTGGTCAAGCTTCAAATGGAGAAGAAGTGATTAAACTTGTTCGCGATTTAAATCCAGATATATGCATTATGGATATTGAAATGCCAATAAAAACTGGTTTAGATGCAGCTGAGGAATTAATGGATGCACCTTGTCAGACGATTATTTTAACGACATTTGCAAGATCAGGTTATTTTGAACGAGCTAGAAAAGCTAAGGTAAGCGGCTATTTACTTAAAGACAGCCCGAGCGAAGACTTAGCCAATTCCATTCGCTCCATTATGAAAGGACGTAAGGTTTATGCTCCAGAGCTTATTGACCTTGCATTTGAAGAGCCCAATCCGTTAACTGAACGTGAAACAGAAGTCATTGAACTCATTGCAGAGGGCTTAAGCACAAAAGAAATTGCACAAAAATTATTTTTAACGTACGGAACAGTCCGAAACTATATTTCCGTGATTTTTGATAAATTAGAAGTATCTAATCGAGTTGAAGCAGTATCAAAAATTAAAGAAAAAGGGTGGCTTAAGTAATATTCAGCACACCTAATGTTGGATCATCGACTTTTGAATCTGGGAAAATAAATGTCCAAGGCATACTCGTTGTCGGGGGGATTTGTAGTCTTGGAATGTTAAAATCACGCTCTGCGATGGGGGCGTCTAATGTTTTATAAGTGATATGAACATCATTAAACGAAACAGTCTTATCACTTCGGTTATGTAATAGAGCTGTTACGAGCAATTCGTCTTTGTGATTATTCGCTTGCCATAATGTGACAGGCTCAAATTCAAAGTCATCATGATTCTTCGTCTCTTCAAAAACTTCTTCGATTTTACGACGGTCTTGATCAGATATGGTTTTGTCCCATTTTTCTTCAAACTGAAGTTGCTGCATCCACTTAACCTCCAAAAGGTTTATTTGTGTTTATTATAATCGATATTTGTTTAACGCTAAAGTTTTATCTAATATAATGCCAATTAGAAACAACAAGAAGTTGGAGTGAATTATATGTCAGTGATTGTTATAGGCGGCGGTATTCTAGGTGCTTCAGCAGCTTATCATTTAGCGAAAAAAGGTGCTGAAGTCACTTTAGTCGACCGGCAAGATCTAGGGCAAGCTACCGATGCTGCAGCCGGAATTGTTTGTCCTTGGTTATCTCAAAGACGTAATAAGGCTTGGTACCGCATGGTAAAAGGTGGTGCTAAGTATTATCCTGAGCTAGTTAATATGCTTACTGAGGATGGCGAAGCAGATGTTGGCTATAAACAAGTTGGAACCATTAGTTTACATACAGATCAGACAAAGCTTGAAAAAATGGTAGAACGTGCTAAGAAACGAAGAGAAGACGCCCCTGAAATAGGTGACATCAAATTACTGTCACCTGAAGAAGCGAGGAGCTACTTTCCGTTATTGTCAGAAGATTATGGTGCTGTCTATGTCAGTGGTGGAGCAAGGGTCGATGGACGAGCCATGCGTGATTCACTCATTAGAGGAGCAGAGAAAAACGGGGCGACAGTCATGCGTGGTTCAGCTCAAATTTTAACTGATGGTTATTACGTTATAGGAGCTGAAGTTAACGGAGAAAAATTGCTAGCTAATCAAGTCATCGACACAAGTGGTGCTTGGTCCAAACAGTTACTTCAGCCACTAGGTTTAACGTTTCAAGTTACTCACCAGCGAGCGCAGATTATTCATTTAAGGTATCATCATTTAGAAACAGGTGGCTGGCCTGTTGTTATGCCTCCAAATAATTCATATTTACTTACGTTTGATGATAACAAAATCGTCGTAGGTGCAACGAGAACAGATGAAGTCGAATTTGATTATAGAAACACAACAGCTGGTATTCATGAAATGTTAGGAAAAGCTTTGGAAGTAGCTCCTGGATTAGATGATAGCTCAGTTATTGAAACGAGAGTGGGCTTTAGGCCATATACTCCTGGTTTTCTTCCGGTTATTGGTCCTGTACAACAGTTTAATGGGTTACTCGTAGCTAATGGATTAGGTGCATCCGGACTCACAAGTGGTCCGTATTTAGGGGCAGAGCTTGCAAGACTCGTGTTAGGTGTACCAACGGAACTTCAAATAGAAGATTATGACGTGAACCAAGCAATTAAAGAAGAATAAGGTAGACGTTAGTTGAACCTGGGATATAAACTAAACACTTTATACGATTCTTATATTATTGATTCATTAATTCACCTAATCTCATAAATCTAGTACACTGACCGTTACGTTCTCACTTAATTTTAATAGATTAATAAGGAATCTATTAAAAGAGAGGTGAGATGATGTTTCAACTATCTATGATTCAGGCAATTAGGCACCACGCTCATAAACTAGATCGCCGCCTGCGCGATGATTTACTTCACATGTATCAGCCTTTTAAATATACACCGTGCTTCTTACACAAGTATATGGATAAAATCTTTAAGAAATCTAAGCGCTATAATGTGATTGTACAGTTTGATCAGAGTTCGTGTGACCTTGTTGAAGAACTCAATAATATAGATAAAGTGACTGATCGTCATTTTGGGTGCCGAATGGAAAAGGTGTTAACAGTGATTGGTTGCTGCCAAGCTAAGTTGACGCCAGATGCTTTAGTAGATTTGTTGGACAATTGTCCTAAAGTCAAAAAAGTATATGCTGACCGACAAGTATTGGCATTTCTCGATGTGGCTACACCAACTGTTGGTGCAAAAAATTCAGAAGGAAGCGACCTGCCTTACACTGGTGATGGCGTTAATGTTGCGGTGTTAGATACAGGTGTGCATCAACACCCTGATTTAGACGGTCGAATTGTGGAATTTGTTGATTTAGTCAATCAAAATAATGATGCATATGATGATAACGGACACGGCACCCACTGTGCTGGGGATGTCGCGGGTAATGGCGCTATGTCAGAAGGACAGTATCAAGGTCCTGCCACCAAAGCCAACATTATAGGGATTAAAGTTTTAGATAAAATGGGGTCTGGCTCTTTATCAACGGTCATGGAAGGTGTTCAGTGGTGTATCGATCATAAAGATAGGCTAAATATTGGTGTAATTTCAATGTCTTTAGGAACACCTGCGAGTCGTTCATATCCAACAGAAGATGATGACCCAATGGTTCAAATCGTCGAAGCTGCATGGGATGCGGGAATTGTCGTCTGTGTTGCAGCAGGTAATGAAGGCCCAGATCAACAATCGATCGCAAGTCCAGGCATTAGTAATAAAGTGATAACAGTTGGGGCGATGGATGACAGAGGTACTATCGAACGACAAGATGATCGAATAGCTGAGTTCTCAAGCCGCGGGCCAACCATTTATAACGAAGTGAAGCCTGATGTTGTTGCTCCAGGTGTCGATATTATTTCTTTAAGATCACCAAATTCTTATATTGATAGGCTTCAAAAGAGTGCTAGAGTAGGTGAATACTACTTTACGATGTCAGGTACATCTATGGCCACGCCAATTTGTGCCGGAGTCGTTGCTTTGATTTTAGAACAAAACCCTTCTTTATCACCGGATGAGGTGAAAAATGTACTAATGGAAACGGCTGAAAGTCTAGGTGATCGCAACACGTATGGTGCTGGTTATATTCAAGCTGACCGCGCCTTATTAAACAACTAAAATGAGTTGCAATCACCTTAAGATTTTGTCATACTAAGATTGACAAAAGCATAACTAGATTAAGTTGTAGGGGGACCAGTGTTGCTGGTTGAGATTGTATCCGTAAGATACTGACCCTTAGAACCTGACCTGGCTGACACCAGCGTAGGGAACACCATTTATGTTAATGAACAAAAACGTGAACCCTAGGCATAGTCCTAGGGTATTTTTATACATAAAATTCCCTTTCAACTAGTCTAGTTATGACAAGACAAGGGGGGATTTTTAACATGAAAAAGATGATGCTTTTTATTTTTGCCTTACTTCTATTGTTATCAGCTTGTGGTAACAATAGTGAGGAAAGTGAAGATTTAAAAGACATTAAATTTGTACTAGATTGGACGCCAAATACGAATCATACTGGCATTTATGTAGCCAAAGAAAAGGGTTATTTTAAAGAACAAGGATTAGACGTTGAAATAATTATGCCGGGTGAAGCGAGCGCCGATCAGTTAATCGCATCAGGCCAAGCGGATTTTGGCATTAGTTATCAAGAAGGTATTACGGAAGCGCGAATTCAAGATGTTCCTATCGTTTCAATCGCTGCCATCATTCAGCATAATACATCCGGATTTGCCTCGCCGAAAGATAAAGGGATTACGTCGCCAAAAGATTTTGAAGGTAAAAAATATGGCGGCTGGGGAGCACCATTAGAAAAAGCTGTATTGTCATCACTGATGCAGCAAGAAGGAGCAGATGTCGATAAAGTTGAAATTGTAAATATTGGTGATGCTGACTTTTTTACAGCTGTTAAGCGCGATGTTGACTTTGCCTGGATCTATTATGGGTGGACTGGAATTGAAGCAGAATTAAGAGGCACTCCGCTTAATATGATCTATTTAACGGATTATAGTGAAAAGCTAGATTACTATACGCCAGTCATCGCAACGAATGAAGACATGATCAACGAAAACTCTGAAACTGTACAAAAATTTATGAATGCCGCATCCAAAGGGTATCAGTTTGCAATCGACAATCCAGAAGAATCAGCTAACATCTTAATTGAAGCAGTACCTGACCTTGACCCTGAGCTCGTTAAAGCGAGTCAAGAATGGTTATCGCCAAGATATCAAGATGACGCCAATCAGTGGGGGATTCAAAAGCTTAAAGTTTGGGAAAACTATGCTGAATGGATGTTAGAGCATGATTTACTAGAGAAGCCATTAGATGCTGAAGCGGCGTTTACGAACGAGTTTTTACCTGAGGAGGAATAAAGGTGGCAAATGCACTGGTTAGTATTCAAATCATTCCTAAAACTAAAAACGGTGAAGACGTGATTCCATACGTCGATGAAGCGATTAAATTAATCGAGGATTCTGGAGTAACGTATCAAGTGAATGCCCTTGAAACGACTATGGAAGGCGAATTATCAAAGCTGTTATCAGTGGTTGAAAATATGAACGAGAAAATGACCGAACTGGGCAGCCCTAGTGTGATTTCTCAGGTTAAAATAGCGTACCGGCCTGAAGGAATTACGATGGGTGAGTTAACGGAGAAGTATAGATGATGAAGTCATTAGTGAAACAAGGATGGCGACCAGCGTTGGTCATCATCCTTCTATTCCTGATCTGGGAGCTGTGTGTTCAGCTATTTCAAGTTCCAACTTGGTTACTTCCAGCTCCAACACAAATATTAGAAGTCGGTATAACGGAGTGGGGGCAGTATTCACACCATGTATGGGCAACTGTTCAGCTCATTATTGTTGGCTTTCTAATCGGAAGTAGTATTGGAATTTTGGTCGCCATAGGCCTACATTTAGTCCCATTTTTAAAACAATCGACTTATCCTTTACTGATTTTATCGCAAAACATCCCTGTTATTGTGCTGGCACCACTACTTGTCGTGTGGTTTGGGTTTGGAATGCTTCCGAAAATTATTGTCATTACACTCGTTTGCTTTTTCCCGATTGCTATTTCACTACTTGATGGGTTTAGACAAACGGACCGGGATCTCATGCATTATATGCAGATGGCAGGCGCAAGCCGTAAGCAGCTTTTCTGGAAATTAGAATGGCCGAACGCTATGCCGTCTTTATTTTCCGGACTCAAAATTTCTGCAACGTATAGTGTGATGGGAGCTGTTATTTCTGAATGGTTAGGTGCAAGTGAGGGAATTGGTTATTACATGACGCTTGCGTCTTCATCTTATCGAACTGACCGTGTATTTGTGGCAATCCTTATCATCGTCGCTCTAAGCTTATTATTCTTTATTTTCATTAACTGGCTTGAGAAAATAGTCATACGCTGGCGTTCATCAGGAGAGGGTGGTTCTAGTGAAACATCTTGAGGTAAAGCAAATTAATCAAACGTTTGGCGATGTGCACGTGTTAAATGATGTGAGTTTTTCTGTCTCAGAAGGTGAATTTGTCTCAATCCTCGGGCCTTCAGGAAGCGGGAAAAGCACTTTGTTTGGCATTATTGGTGGTTTAACCATTCCGAATTCTGGTGACGTGTTGTTAAATGGAAATAGTATTAAGGGCAAACGCGGGTCAATCAGTTACACCCCGCAAACACCATCTTTACTTCCTTGGCGATCGATTTTAGATAACGTGTTATTAGGACAAGAAATATCTGGGCGAAAGGATCGAGCTAAAGCTCTAGAAATGATTGAACGAGCTGGTCTTAGCGAGTATAAGGATGCTCATCCTCACGAATTATCAGGTGGTATGAAGCAGCGCGCATCATTTATAAGAAGTGTACTAAGCCCGCAGTCTTTAATTTTACTTGATGAACCATTCTCTGCCTTAGATGAATTTACCCGAACGGATATGCAGAAGTGGCTGTTATCCATGTGGGAAGAGGCGAAACGCTCTATTCTATTTGTCACTCACAATATTGAAGAGGCGATCTTCTTATCTGACAGAATTATTATTTTGTCTCCTAGACCTGCATCAGTGCTAAATGAATACAAAGTACCATTTGACCGGCCAAGACGTGAGGAATTATTGTTAACGGATGAATTTTTACAGTTTAAAAAAGATATTTATCAAGATATGAGATTAGCTCATACAACCTAAAACCCGCATTAGATGTGGGTTTTGTTTTTTATATATGAACACCGTGGCAGCATATGTGGTCGGGAATAAAAGAATTTAGTAGCGAATAAATAGGATAAACTGGCGAATTTATTTTAAAAAGTGGCGAAAATTTTTGATGAACTAGTGAATAAGATTATTATTCTGGAGAATAAATCTGTTGAAGTAGAGAATAAAAACGAATAAGTAGGGAATAAAAAAGTAAAATAACGATGATTATGACGCCAGGAAAAACCTTTTCTCAAGAACAACGTCATGAATTTACACCATTAGACATATAATTATGATAAACTAGTGTTAACTAGGAGGGTTGATATGATAAATCACCAATTTACGATTCTAGATGCTAAGAGCAAGTCATTGAAACTACGAGCTGAACGGATGGCGAACTATGTACAAGCGCAGATCTTGGAGGCCGTGAGTGACGACCAAGAGTTATATTACTTGTTTTTCTACAAAGGTGCGTTCTTAACCGCCAAAAAGACCACTAAACTGCGCAGACATTCCTTCATTGAAAGAGCCTTTAAACAAGGTCACACTTATCAAGCCCCGCATCCGTTTATGAACCACTTAGTAACATCTAACCACTCTGCTAAAATCATTAACAACAAACAGCTTCTCCGTAAATTGAACCAACACTTCACCAAACAAGAAAAAGCCTACATCTTAACGTTTTTCGAATCGTTTATTTCCAAAAAACAATTATTTAATGAACTTAAAGATATGTTTTATGAGGACCGTAGAGGCGGACAGTTATTTTCTGCTTATCAGATCATCCGAATTTTAAAGGATTTTGCACCAAAACATAGCTTCGTTAAATCACTAGCTAGTGACTTAATTTATAAAGATTTTATCAACATGTACCAAGACAGAGAAGAAGCGCTTTTTCAGGAAGATTTAATTGAAGCGGAAAAAATTATGTTCCATGAGCCAGACCGTTATTTTGATCAGTATGTTAATCAGCTAACTACAGAAAACCGCACGCTAGAACAAAGTATGCTCCTTTATGAACAAATGAAAATATCTCCTTCAAAGCAGGTATTAAACTCACTGAACCAACTTCTACATCAACACTTCTCAGACCAAGAGTCGGTCGATTTATTAGAGCGTTTATCTAGGCAACGCCCATTTACCCCATTACATGAACTTCTGTTAAGAAAATATTTAGACCTAAAACAAATAGATCGCGCTTCCTTATTGTTACTACAATCAAATTTTGAATTAACTACAGCTGATATGAAACAACTGCACACTTCTTTAAATGAAATGTCTCCTGAAGAGTTAAAAATCCAACCAGAGGCATTGCAAAACTTACTTCTAAAACTATTCAAACAAGAGCCAAATTCATCTGACGTACTGTTAAATAAATGTTTGATCTGTCTACTCGCACAATATGAATTAACTGATGTACATGACTGGCTAGAACCACTAAGAGAGGTATGCGGCCAGCTTGATGTGATTCAGAAGTTTGATCGAATCTATAAGATGAGTGAAGACTTGGAAAACATGCAGCCACTTGGAGAGCTATATTTTGAATTCAAACAGTGGAATCAAGCATTAGACTGTTTCAGCATGGAATCTGAGTTAAAGCCAGATGAAGCACGACCACTTAAATGGCTATC
The DNA here is from genome assembly GCF_042685285.1 of Piscibacillus salipiscarius. Classification (NCBI taxonomy): domain Bacteria; kingdom Bacillati; phylum Bacillota; class Bacilli; order Caryophanales; family Bacillaceae; genus Piscibacillus; species Piscibacillus salipiscarius. Next base: position 124,191 of record NZ_JBHUMZ010000013.1, read on the forward strand.
GAAAACATATTTAGAGATGGGTCTGAAAGATGAATCAGAAGCTTATCAGAAAATGTATGTGAACTTACAGAAGCAGGCGTAAAAGAGTTTATTTAACACCCGATTAAAAGATTTAGACAACGGTGAACATCGCACGTGAATTCATTTTTGAATTCACGTGTTTTATTTTGGGTATATCAAGAGTTTTGAGCTTGCTATTAATATCAAGCTTTAACATACTCACAAGGTATGAAATCAATATTGTAGTTATGGTTACATGATTCAGTTGTTTTTTATGCAACTATTTAGTTGCTTGAGGTTGACATGTAACCTTTTGGTTGCATATAATGAAAATATGAAATTGGAAAGAGAAAAAGACGCTATTTTCAAAGCGCTCGCTGACTCGACTCGGCGACTAATATTGAATGAACTATCCGAACGCAATGAGCTGACGCTGTATGAACTTACATCACGTCTTATTATGAAACACAATCTCACCATTTCTCGTCAAGGGATAGCTAAACATCTTTCTGTATTGGAAGAGGCGGGACTTTTAAAATCAAAACGAAAGGGGAAATACCGAGTTCTTATGTTTGACAACGAACCACTTAAAAACTTATTGAAAGGGTGGGTTGAATAATTTAAAAATAATATATCCCACAGACGTAACTAAGGGAATAGAAGTGTACGAAGTTACTTAGGGTGTTTCGATTAGTTCAGTAGATGTATGGCTATCAATTTACAGCTAGATTTTGCACATCACCACCATACATCGAAGACATTTAGGAGGGAAAATATATGCAAATCATTGTTACCAGTTTATTTGTAGATGATCAAGATAAGGCACTAAAGTTTTATTCAGAAACGCTTGGTTTTGTAAAAAAGCACGATGTTCCAGCCGGTGAATTTAGGTGGATAACAGTTGTTTCTCCGGATAACCAAAATGGTACCGAGCTTCTACTCGAACCAAATGACAATCCAGCTGCCAAAGATTATCAAAAACAATTACTTGAGCAAGGTATCCCAGCAACAATGTTTGGCGTTACAGATGTTCACAAAGAGTACAAAAGATTATTGAAACATGGAGTGACGTTTACTATGGAGCCAACAGAGATGGGGGATCACACTTTAGCTGTCTTCGATGATACATGCGGTAATCTTATTCAGATAATAGAGCGCAAGTAACATTATGTTAACCATGTCCTAATTTTTTAGGACATGGTTTGTATATTTAAGTTCAAAATTCTCATCTTACAAGGTAGCTATGATATTTTAACACCAGATTTAATAAAAACCCTATTATTAAAACATATACCTCACGCTGAATTAAAAGAGATTAAAGATTGTGGCCACTGGACAGTAGTGGAGAAGCCTAAAGAAATAATCAAGGCTGCAAATGAATTTTTTGCTGATTCCTTGTTGAACTAAAGACCTACTCTAAACAAATCTAATATAATAAATGATATTCCATATTAAAATAAGATGTTTTCATCAAAAAGACTAGTATTACGTAAAGTAGATAAAAATGATGTGGAACTATATCACTCATGGAGAAACAATATGGATGTGATGTATACAACTAATCCATCTTTAGATTTATATTCTCTTGAGGATACAAGAAGTTTTGTTGAAAATAACCTTACTGACTCTAGGTCTTCTAAGAGCTATATCATCCTCCAAAAAGAAGAAGATAAAGCGATAGGAATTACTTCACTGATCAATATTGATTATAAAAACAGAAATTCTGAATGTATTATTGATATTGGAGAAAAAGATTATTGGGGTCAAGGATATGGTTCCGAGGCATTACAAATCTTACTAAACTATGCTTTTCTTGAACTAAATTTGCACCGAGTATCTCTAAGAGTATTTTCATTTAATCATAAAGCAATTAAATTGTATAAAAAGTTAGGTTTTAAAGAAGAAGGCATTAGCAGACAATGCCTGTTTAGAAACGGAAAATGGGAAGATATTGTGCATATGGGGATTTTACATAACGAATATTTAGGTGAATAAAATTCTTCTACTAAAGGGGCATTAATCCAAAAAGGGTTAATGCTTTTTCTGTCGAATTCATTGTAGTGAAGGTTAATTATAATAATGAGAAGACTATGATTGAATATAAGGAGAAACCATATGTTGAACAAATTAATTTAGAAGGTCTTGAACTTCTAGGCAGGTTTATTGTATAAGTGGAAGGGGTTTATAAATGTCGAAAACAAAGAGATTCTTCGTATTTACAACTTTAGCTATTATATTGATAGGTTGTTCTCAAATTGAAGAAGGAACATTTATTCAAGGGAACATAAAGGAAATCAACGAAGTCAGTGGAGATATGGTAATTGAAATTGAAGCTTGGACAACATTTAACAAGCCAGGGACTTCTCTTGAGTCCTATGGTTTTGAAAAGAAGCCAACATCACAAACTATTCGAATTCCCACTCCAGAAGATTATGAGGAAGGGCAAAAAGTTAAAGTAGAGATTATAAAAAATTATGATGAAGATGTATGGGATTTAGATAGACTAAGATTTGAAGTAGAAGAGGTAAGTTAGAATATTAAGGTAACGGGGGCAAGAGTTGATGAAGGTAGTAAATTTATAAGAAGTGAAGGGGAAAATATGGTTTATGTTGGATTATTAAGAACAAAAAAGTGAGGTTTGTATATGAAGACTGTTAGTCAAGAAATCCAAGAATTGTCCATTAAATCCTTGGAGTCAACTTTTAATAAACTTTCAAATGCTTATAAAAGTATGACAGAAAAAGGTTCAAATACAACTCTTGTGAAAAAGAGACTAAACGCAGTAAAAATTGGTTTAGAAAGCCTAAAAGGTACTTGGAATGGGGAAGATTTTTGCTATGACGAAGAAATCATATCGACTTCTAAAGATGTTCTACAAGGTATTATTCCGTCTATCGAAAAACAAATAGCACAAGCAAAAGAAGGAAGTTCTCAAAAAACATTAAATGAGCGTCGTTTAAATGCACTAAAACTGGCAATCGAATCTTTAGAGAATCGTCTTATAAAAAACGGTTCTTAAATTTCTTATTGTTTCAGAATCGGGAGAGTTACATAAACAAGATTGAAGGAAACGTTATTTGTTATGGCTTCCCTTTATTTTTAAGCAATTATCAACATTAAAGTTTAACAGATCTTAAATATTAACAGTGATATAACTCATTAGTATGATGAAGAAGAAAAGAGTTTCAAGGTTAATAATTAACGAGTTTGGTTTTATGCTAGATAACCATTTGACTTGTTTGATTACGCTTGTATTGAGCATTAAAACTAAATAATAAAAAAGCATTACACTAAATATAAACATTAGAGTAGCCATTAAGATTTCACCATTATTCCAAAAAGTGAACCCTAAAAATAATGCCCAAATACCTTTGAATACCCCGGTCAAACTTTCAAACGGATTTGATAAGGTTGCCATCATATAATCTGCTTGTTGTTCAGTAATAGACTGATTTTGATTTCGTTTAACAATGTACGTAATATGACCTGTTTGAAGCGCCATGGTTATTACCAACATAAATAAATATACAAATCCAAATATGGTACCAACAATGAGAATTTCTGAATTTAGTAATAGATATAAAGACAATGGTAAAGGGAGCCATAAGGCATTCATTGTTGCCATTAGAATATGTATAAAAGCAAACTCGTTATTTTTAGCCAACATTTTATATGTAAAAATTATAATTATGTATAATAATATTCCGATCCAACCGATAATTGTTGTAGAAAGTAACATGATAACTCCTTGAGTTAATTGTTTAGTTAAATTTTAACATAATATTCAAATGATTATAGGTTTAAAATCTCCGCACAGGCATAAAAAATCACGTGAACTCTTGTGAATCCACGTGATTTTAGCTTTACGCTTATTTTCCTAGAATGGATAATTAAATAAATCTAATCCAAATGTAAGTGGAAGTAATAAGTAAATGGCTGCGGTAATGATGATCACAGCAACAACATTGAGCCATAGACCAGCCTTAGCCATATCTTCAATTCTTAAATAGCCAGACCCGAACACAACAGCGTTTGGTGGAGTTGCAACTGGTAGCATGAATGCACATGATGCAGCGAGTGCACCTGCAATCATCAAGCTGTACGGGTGAACCTGGATAGCGCTAGCTAACGATGCCATGATTGGAAGTAGCATGGTAGCTGTTGCCGTATTCGATGAAATTTCAGTAAGTAAAATAACGATTGCTGTAATGATGGCAACGATTAACACGAAGTTTAACCCTTGAAGACCTGTCATTTGTTCACCAATCCATTCAGCAAGTCCCGTATCGCTAAAGCCTGCCGCGATTGCAAGGCCTCCTCCAAATAAGAGCAGAATACCCCATGGCAATCCTTTTGCTGTATCCCAGTCCATGATGAATTCGCCTTTTTTATTCTTAGAAGGAATTAAGAACAAGATAAGTGCTCCAGTGATCGCGATGACCGCATCATCTATTCCTGGAAGCAAGTCTTGTAAAATAAAAGATCTTGAAATCCAAGCTAATGCCGTTAATGAAAAGACCGTAAGCACAAATTTTTCTTCTGTTGACATGCTGCCAATCTCTTTCATTTCATCATCGATGACGCTTTTTCCGCCTGGAAATTCATCAATGTCTAATCGAAAAGCCACTTTCACTAAATAAAACCAAGCGATCGTTAATAGAATTATGACAATTGGAACACCAAACATCATCCAAGTTGCAAATGAAACCGTAACATTAAATAGATTATCGACAACTCCAGCAAAAAGCGCGTTTGGCGGTGTACCAATTAATGTACCTAACCCTCCAATAGATGCACTGTACGCGATGGCTAACATAAGGGCTTTTGAGAACTTATCTGATTCAGCTTGGCTGACCTCACTCGCATTAGTTTCAGCAGATTCTCTCATTTTGTAAATGATCGCCGAACCAATAGGTACCATCATCATAGCTGTTGCGGTGTTAGAGATCCACATCGATAAAAAAGCTGTTGCAATCATGAATCCTAATATTAAACGATTTAACCCTGTTCCAACCATTTTAATAATGGTTAGGGCAATTCGTTTATGTAGGTTCCATCTCTCCATGCCCAGTGCGATTAAAAATCCTCCCATGAATAAGAAGATTATGTCATCTCCGTAAGCAGAGGTCGTATCACCTAATTCAAGTCCGCCTGTTAATGGGAATAAGATAATCGGTAATAAAGCTGTTGCTGCAATAGGGATGGCTTCAGTAACCCACCACGTCGCAATCCATAACGTACTCGCTAAAATGGCTTGAGCTTCTGCAGACATTCCTGGGAAAGATAAAAATTGTAGTGTGACAATAAATAATAAGGGGCCTAGAATTAGGCCAACGATTTGTCTTCTGTTGTAGGCTTGTTTTTGAGTATTCTCAGTCATCATGATCTCCTTTACTAATAAGTGTTTTATTAATATTATGAAAAAATTTTATATTTAAATAAAGGGTATTTTAGTCTAGCTCGAGATTCTTAGGTTTCTTTTTAATAGTGTCAATTTGTCTTGAGTTTTCTATATTTATTGTAAATTTTCTGAAATATGTGGAAATAAACTTCAACCTTTTGATATGCTTAAAGAAAATAGTGAAAGAGTGATGTTATGGACCGTAAGCTGCAACGAAGCTGGATGATGTATGATTGGGCCAATTCAGCTTTTGCAACGACGATTATGGCTGCTGTGTTTCCCATTTTTTATAACAGCGTAGCAGCGAACAACCTTTCAGAAGGAACTGCTACGAGCTACTATTCTTTTACCCAATCTGTCGCTGTTTTAATCGTAGCAACTATGGCGCCGGTATTAGGAGCGATCGCAGATTATTCAGGAGCCAAGATGAAGTTCCTGCGTTTTTTTGCTTTCATGGGGATGGCAGGAAGTGTACTTTTATTTACAGTGAACGAAGGGGATTATTTATTAGCCTCAATTCTCTTTATTTTAGCTTCAGTTGGTTTTTCAGGAGGGAATGTATTTTATGATGCTTTCCTGCCGCACGTGGCTAAAAATGAAGAGATGGACCGCATTTCAACGAAGGCTTATGCATTTGGTTACATAGGTGGCGGGATTTTACTTGCGATTAACCTTGTCATGATTATGAAATATGACTGGTTCGGATTCCCGAGTAGTAAAGAGGCAACACAAGTTGCGTTTGTTACTGTTGGGATTTGGTGGTTTATCTTCTCAATTCCTTTGTTTAAGAACTTGAAGGAAAAGAAGGTCGGTGATCCAACTGAGAAAAGAGATAAATCCTATATTGCTATTGGCTTTAGCCGAATTGGAGAGACATTCAAAACGCTTAAGTACTATAAGCAATTATTAATTTTTATTATCGCGTTTTGGATGTTCTCAGATGGGATTTCAACCATCATTCGTATGGCGACGTTTTATGGTTCGACCATAGGTATTGGCACGAATGACCTTATTGCTGCATTATTAATTACACAGTTTGTCGGAATTCCATGTACGTTGTTTTTCTCAAAATTGGCCAAGTGGATCTCGGCTAAAAAAGCGCTGACGTTAGCACTTGCGGTTTATGTTGTCATCGTTATACTAGGCTATTTCATGACTAGTGCTCTTCATTTTTATTTGTTAGCGGTTTGTGTAGGAACCGTACAAGGCGGTGCGCAGGCACTTAGCCGATCGATTTTTGCTCGCATGATTCCTCATAATAAGCACGCTGAGTTTTTTGGTTTCTACGGAATTACATCAAAATTCGCAGCCATTATTGGACCAGCCGTGTTCGGGATTACAGCGGGACTGACGGGTAATAGTCGCCTAGGAATTCTGTCTCTAATCGTGTTCTTCATAATTGGTATCGTGTTATTACAATTAGTGAATATTGAAAAAGGAGAACGTGAAGCTAAAGCACTTGAAGATCCAAGAGAGTTTGTGAAAGTTGAAGTGAAGTAAAAGAGGTTGGGACAAAAGTAATATAGCTTTTCTATAAACGAATATTGAGTGTTATTAGCGTAGTCAAAATGCAAGACTCCCTCGGGAAATGTTGTCATACCA
>NZ_JBHUMZ010000014.1:0-15127 GCF_042685285.1 Piscibacillus salipiscarius
GAGAGGTCACACCTGTTCCCATGCCGAACACAGCAGTTAAGCTCTCTAGCGCCGATGGTAATTGGGGTGTTTCCCCTGTGAGAGTAGGACGCTGCCGGGCATTATCTTTTACTTCTCCTTCGTGGACAGTTTAAAACATATTCCAGCGTAGCTCAGTGGTAGAGCAATCGGCTGTTAACCGATCGGTCGCAGGTTCGAATCCTGCCGCTGGAGCCATTTTTTTGGAGAGCTGTCCGAGTGGTCGAAGGAGCACGATTGGAAATCGTGTAGGCCGCTACCGCGGTCTCGAGGGTTCGAATCCCTCGCTCTCCGCCATAATGATTAATTATGGCCCGTTGGTCAAGTGGTTAAGACACCGCCCTTTCACGGCGGTAACACGGGTTCGAATCCCGTACGGGTCATCTTTTATACTTAATGCCCTGGAGGATTAGCTCAGCTGGGAGAGCACTTGCCTTACAAGCAAGGGGTCGGTGGTTCGAGCCCGCCATCCTCCACCATTTATAAGGGACCCAAATGTAATTTTTCAATAACTTAATCAGAACTCTAAATAAGAGGATCTGACAATACCGCGGGGTGGAGCAAGACCGTAAACATCTTGAACCATCATCTGCGTAGGTTTTGCGAGGAGCGTAAGCTTCGCCGAAATGGCTTGCAACGCGACGAGCAGTTTAAAAAATTAATAACATTTATAGTCAGGGCTCTAATAATAGAGCGATTGACAATACCGCGGGGTGGAGCAGTCTGGTAGCTCGTCGGGCTCATAACCCGGAGGTCGCAGGTTCAAATCCTGTCCCCGCAACCAAATTATTCATCGACACTACGTCGAATTTACTTCTTTGCGAGATGGAATATGGAGTGCTCGTAGAGTGCAACCAAATTGGTCCGGTAGTTCAGCTGGTTAGAATGCCTGCCTGTCACGCAGGAGGTCGCGGGTTCGAGTCCCGTCCGGACCGCCACTACATAATTAAATAAGCATCATTTCATTGGCTCGGTAGCTCAGTCGGTAGAGCAACGGACTGAAAATCCGTGTGTCGGCGGTTCGATTCCGTCCCGAGCCACCATCTTTTTGGAGGGGTAGCGAAGTGGCTAAACGCGGCGGACTGTAAATCCGCTCCCTCAGGGTTCGGGAGTTCGAATCTCTCCCCCTCCACCATTTTTTAACATAATATATAGGGGTATAGTTTAATGGTAAAACGAAGGTCTCCAAAACCTTTGATGTGGGTTCGATTCCTACTACCCCTGTCATATGGCGGTCGTGGCGAAGTGGTTAACGCACCGGATTGTGGCTCCGGCATTCGTGGGTTCGATTCCCACCGATCGCCCCATGTTGGGCCATAGCCAAGCGGTAAGGCAACGGTTTTTGGTACCGTCATGCGCTGGTTCGAATCCAGCTGGCCCAGCCATTTAAGCGGAAGTAGTTCAGTGGTAGAACACCACCTTGCCAAGGTGGGGGTCGCGGGTTCGAATCCCGTCTTCCGCTCCATTTTTTTATGTGGCGGCATAGCCAAGTGGTAAGGCAGAGGTCTGCAAAACCTTTATCACCGGTTCGAATCCGGTTGCCGCCTCCAAACAATTTCATTTACTTACATACCCAAGTTGGTAAGCAGTCGATCTGTTTATCAACTTTTTTATTTTAATTATATTGAAATATTATTACGTTTTTTGCTAAATGAATTTGACATAAAAAATCATTCGGATTATAATTAAAATAAATTTTCTGAATTGTCACTGGAAGCGATTACATACTTTTGACACTTCAGATTTTGGTTTTAAATAAAATTTGATATAGGGGGATGGGAACTTGGTTAAGCAAATTAAGTGGCATGGATTAACGTTATGGTTAGCGTTGTTCTTGTTAGTGTTCATTGCTGCGTGTGCGCCAGAAGAGGTTCCAGGAAATGAGGAGTCACCAGAGTCTGGTGAGGAATCCAGTGGTGAAGAGACAGGCAGTGAAAGCAATGAAGGCGCTAACGATGGTGAGATTTCTGGACAGCTTGAAATTCAGTATTTTGTCGGTGGATATGGAGATTCTTGGTGGAAGGAAGTCATTGGGGATTTCCAAGAAGAATATCCAAATGTTGAAATCGTAGAACACGCAGGGCCAAACATCAATGAAGAAATGAGATCGCGTTGGGTTTCTGGCGATCCACCTGATGTAGTATACATTGATGGTGCAGGTTCAAGTGAAACTCAAATGGTTGAAGATGATCAGTTAATGAATTTAACAGAGTGGGCTCAGGAGATTGAACTTGAGGATGGTTCCAAACTAGTAGACAACTTTATTGCTGAACCAGCTTCTTATGATGGTGAGCTTTACAGTTTACCTTTAGTATTCGATACTTGGGGTACTTGGTATGACATGGCTTGGTTCGATGAAGAAGGCTATGAAGTACCAAAAGACTTTGAATCGTTTATGAGCACAATGGGTAACATTAAAGAAAGTGAAGGAATTGCACCATTCGTAACAACTGGTCAATATCCATACTACTTTTTAAGAGGTATGTTATATCCAGCTATTTCGGCTTATGGTGGTAATGAATTACTCGCAAGTGCGATTAAAGGTGAAGAAGGCGCATGGTCAAGTGAAGAGATATTATCTATCATGCAAAACGTACAGAAAATGGCTGAAGAAGGCTATGTTGACCCAGGATTTGGTGCATTAAACCATACACAATCACAAATGAATTTCCTACTACATGATAATGCGTTTATTCCAGTTGGATTCTGGCTTCCGAATGAAATGTCAGGTGATACACCAGATGACTTCAAGTATGGTTTTATTCCATCACCAATGAACAAAGCAGGAGAGCCAATGGCCATTGTTCCTGACTTACGTCCATTAGCGATTGCTAAGGAAGCTGAGAACCCTGAAGCTGCTAAAGCTTTTGTAGACTTTGTCTTTACAAGAGAGTATGCGAAATCGTTCTCTGAGCACACAGGTGCGATTATGAACGTTTCAGGTGTGGATTTATCGCAAAGTGAAGAAGTGCCTGATTATTTAATCGAAGCTAACAAAATGATTAATGATCCTGAACAGGTACAGATTTATCATAAGCCGCACCCAATGAGTGCTGATTTAGAAACACCTATTAGTGACGCTCTAGTCTCACTCATGCTTGGTAATATTACCGCAGAAGAATTTGTTGAAGAAGCTGAGAAAGCGGCAGAAGAATATCGAAATGCACAATAACTAATATTAGTAGAATTATATATGGAATGCGGATCCTTTCTGCATTCCATATACTATTTAGGCGAAGAGAGTGATCACGATGGTACAAAATAAGAAACAAAAATATATATTTCTTGCCTTTTGTTTAATTCCTACGTTTATCATGTTTAGTATTTTTACACTTTATCCATTATTTAATGGTCTTTATTTTTCATTTTTCGAATGGTCAGGTGCATCCAACACCCGAGAATTTGTCGGTTTTGATAATTACAAAAAATTATTTACTGATGACATTATTCCTATGACCATTTGGCATGACTATTTTCTAGTTGTGACAAAAGTAATTGGAATTATGATAATAGCGTTATTTGTTGCGGTTGTTTTAACTCAGTTGAAGATTAAAGAAGCACCGTTCTATCGCGTGGTTTTCTTCTTTCCAAATATTATGTCAGTTGTCGTGATCGGGATTCTTTGGATGTTTATTTATAACCCAAGCTTAGGGCTTGTAAATACAGGTTTAGAGAAAATCGGCCTTGAAGAATGGGCTAAACCGTGGTTAGGAAGTGAAGATTGGGCACTGCCTAGTTTAGTATTACCATCTGTTTGGGCTGGGATTGGCCTATTCATGTTATTACTCATGGGCGGGATTGCCAACATATCGAAAAGCACCTACGAAGCAGCTCGTATTGACGGGGCAAATGAGTGGCAACAATTTTGGCATGTGACACTACCATTAATTTGGCCTCAAATTAAAATATCGATTCTATACATAGTGATTACCACGTTAAACGGTTCCTTTATCATTGTTCAAGTAATGACGGGCGGGGGACCTAATAACGCAACGCACGTTATGGGTTCTTATTTATATCAACAAGCTTTTAAACAATACAACTTTGGTTACGGGGCAACAATTGGGGTTATGATTCTAGTACTTTCATTAATCACCGTACTATTACTACAATTCTTGCTTCGTAGAGACAAAGTAGAGTACTAGGAGGGGGAGCATATGAAATTATCAATCGGAGAGAGAGTTGCCAGGTTCGGTATTAGAATACCATTATTGATTTGGACGTTAGCCGTGCTATACCCCATCTTTTGGATGTTCCTAGGCTCATTTAAAACAAACGCTGAGATCTATGCGAACCCTTGGGGATTTCCTGAAACGTTTAATTATCAAAATTTCATCACGGCGTGGACAGAATATAATATCGGAACGAGCGTACTCAATAGTTTAATCGTAACAGCATTAGGCGCGATTTTATGTTTAGTGTTAGCCATTCCAACAGCATATGCTATTGAGAGGGTTCGGTTTAAAGGGAGTAACTTCTTATTCACGCTTTATATTTCAGCTATGATGATCCCAATGGTGCTGGCTTGGATTCCATTATTTTTCTTACTTGCTCAATTGAATATGCTAGATAGTTTAATAGGCCTTGCGATCGTTTATGCGTTATCACAACTACCATTTACGATTTTCGTGCTAACAAGTTTTATCAGTACGATTCCAAAATCGCTAGAAGAGTCAGCGGCGATCGATGGTATGTCGCCATACGGCATTCTGTGGAAAATCGTCACGCCACTTACGACATCCGGGATTATTACCGTCACCATCATGAACACGATTCAGTTCTGGAACGAATACTTTATGGCGCTTATTTTCCTGCAGACAGAAACCAACTATACACTAGCACTAGCCATTGACTACATTAGTAATGAAGCGCAGTACACCAATGCTTGGGGAACGTTATTCGCAAGCCTAGCGATTGCGATCATTCCAGTCATTATTCTGTATGCGATTTTCCAAAGACGCATCACAAAAGGCATGACAGAAGGTGCAATCAAAGGTTAAATGAAAAATAATTTAAACCCTCTTGTGTTATGAGATTAAATCATCTATAATGCAAATTAACACAATATATTGTATTTGTGTTAATCAAAAATCTATATATAGTATTCTTGTTAAGGTGCTATTTGCTTAAAAGGGAATCTGGTGTAACTCCAGAACTGCCCCCGCAACTGTAAGCGCGGACGAAATGAATGACCACTTTGCAGGATCACTCAATAGTTGGGTGCCTGTAAGGGAAGGTTCAGAGTAGGCTGATGCGCAAGTCAGGAGACCTGCCTTAATGAGAAAAAGTTTCACACTCTTCGGGGATTGAGAGAATGAAACGATATACGCTAGCTTTACCTGATTTATATTCAGTATAGCTATACATATCGTTTTGTTCGCTTCTCCCCGCGGGAAGCGAATTTTTTATTTTGGAGGGAAAAAGATGCAGGTTATATCTAAAACAGTTCTACAAACGGAAGAGGGTACTGAGGAGTTCAATGGACAACATTTAAAAAACTACTTAGCATCGATCTTAAACCAGTTCGGTCATCTAGAATCTAATTCCTTTACGGAAAAAATCATTCAGGCCGTCACATCTAAAGAAACAATCACAAAAGAACAGATGACCAATGAAATTCTATTAAGAGGCCTTGAGAACATTAGTCCTGACGAGCCGGACTGGACATATGTCTGCGCACGCGTGTACTTAGATCAGCTATATCAAAAGGCAGCGGGTAATCGAGGTTACTCAAAGGCAGAGCCATATGGCAGCTTTTATGAGCTTACGAAGCACTTATCAAAGATCAACATCTATAGTGATCAGTTATTGACTCACTATGACGAAGAGGAATTTAAAGAGCTTGAAACTGTGATAGAGCCTGAACGTGATCGACTATTTACTTACATCGGGATCAGGACGCTTGCCGATCGATACTTGGCAAAAGATCACGAAGGTCGCGTGTTCGAACTACCACAAGAACGTTTTATGACGATTGCAATGACACTTATGATACATGAACCGAAAGATAAGAGATTGCAGCTCATTAAAGAAGCGTACTGGGCGATGAGCAACTTATATATGACCGTTGCGACTCCAACCCTGTCTAATGCAGGAAAAGCTCATGGGCAGCTGTCTAGTTGTTTTATAGATACGGTCGATGATAGTTTGCAAGGAATCTATGATTCGAATACGGATATTGCGAATTTATCTAAAAATGGCGGCGGAATCGGTGTCTATTTAGGTAAAATTCGCTCGCATGGAAGTTCAATCAAAGGATTTAAAGGTGTGTCGAGCGGCGTGATGCCGTGGATGAAGCAGCTGAATAATACAGCAGTTAGTGTTGATCAGCTTGGCCAAAGACAAGGAGCCATTGCCGTTTACTTAGACGTTTGGCATAAGGATATACACAAATTCTTAGACGCTAAGCTAAATAACGGGGATGAACGCCAGCGTACACACGATTTGTTTACAGGCGTATGCATCCCAGATCTCTTTATGGAAAAAGTCGAAGCGAGAGAAAGCTGGTATCTATTTGATCCACACGAAGTTAGAAGCGTGATGGGCTATAGTTTAGAAGACTTTTATGATGAGGAAGATGGAGAAGTTTCGTTTAGAGACAAATACGAAGAATGTGTGAGGCAACCTGATTTATCCAAAGAAGAAGTTCCGGCCATTGAGATTATGAAGCGGGTTATGATTAGTCAGCTTGAGACAGGGACTCCCTTTATGTTTTACCGTGATGAGGTCAACCGAAAGAACCCGAACAGTCACAAAGGCATGATCTATTCATCGAATCTATGCACCGAAATCACGCAAAACCAAAGTCCGACCACGGTTGAAGAACAGAAAACAAAGGACGGCAAAATTGTCGTAACTAAATCGCCTGGTGACTTTGTCGTCTGTAATCTATCAAGCATTAATCTTGGCCGGGCTGCGTCAGAAGATGTGTTAGAAAGGCTCATTCCGATTCAGATTAGAATGCTAGATAATGTGATAGATTTAAACACAATTCCAGTCTTGCAGGCGCAAATTACGAACCAAAACTATCGTGCTGTTGGACTCGGTACGTTTGGGTATCACCATTTGCTTGCGCTTAAAGGCATTCGCTGGGAGTCAGAAGAAGCGGTGAAATTTGCGGACGAGCTATATGAACGAATTGCTTATTTAACGATTAAGGCAAGCCATGAACTTGCCAAAGAAAAGGGAGCCTATCCTTATTTTGAGGGGTCGGAATGGGAGAGTGGCCATTATTTTGAAAAACGTGGCTACCATTCTTCTGAGTGGCAAGAACTAATGCAAGATGTCCAAAAACACGGCATTCGGAATGGCTACTTATTGGCGGTTGCGCCGAACTCGAGTACAAGCCTAATTGCAGGAAGTACCGCAAGTATCGATCCGATTTTTAAAAAATTCTACTCAGAAGAAAAGAAAGATTATAAGATTCCGGTCACGGCACCCGATTTAAGCGCGAAAACATTTTGGTTATATAAATCAGCCTATGACATGGACCACAGCTGGACGATTAAACAAAACGAAGCACGCCAGAAGCATATTGATCAGTCGATATCGTTTAACTTTTACGTCAAAAATCATATTAAAGCTAAAGAATTACTAGCGATGCATCTGTCAGCCTGGAAAGCCAAATTCAAAACGACCTATTACACAAGATCAACGTCATCAGAAATCGAAGACTGCGAAAGCTGCGCATCGTAAGGAGGAATTATTATGACTGAAACGATACAAAAACGACGTTTATATGACTATCAAGCACCGAATGCATCAACAGGGATCATTAATGGAGAAAGCTCCAATGTGCTTAACTGGGATGATGTCAGATTTAGCTGGGCATACCCGATGTATAAAAATATGCTCGCCAACTTCTGGACACCATTTGAAATTAATATGTCTAATGACCGTAAGCAGTGGCCAGAATTAACTAACGACGAACAAGAAACATTTAAGAAAATCATCGGGCTACTAGCATTCCTAGATTCGATTCAAACGGACTATTCAGCTAAAGTAGCGGATTACTTAACGGATTCGAGCTTGTCAGCCTTGATGCAAGTCCTGTCGTTCCAAGAAGTGGTTCATAATCAGTCGTATTCCTATGTCCTATCGTCATTAGTCGATAAAGATGAACAAGACCGCATCTTTGAATACTGGAAACATGATGAAGTGCTGCTGGAACGAAATCAGTTTATCGCAGAGGGCTATGACCGATTTGTAGAGGTACAAACGCCTCAAGCATTCATTGAATCCGTCGTCTATGATGTCGTGTTAGAAGGCTTATTCTTCTATGCTGGCTTTGCGTTCTTTTATAACCTTGCCCGAAACCAGAAGATGGTCTCAACGAGCACGATGATTAATTACATTAACCGTGATGAGCTTATTCACGTGAATTTGTTTGCGCATATTTTTAAAGAAACTTTGAATGAGAACCCAGGATTAAATACAGAAGAGAATAAACAGTTTGTGACGGATACCTTTAAAAAGGCTGTTGATCTTGAAGTCAAATGGGGTCAGCATATTATTGGGAACAAAATTGATGGCATTAACATGGATGAACTAGAGGAGTACATTAAGTATACAGCGAATAAACGATGTAAGCTATTAGGCGTCAATGCACCTTACCCTCATATTACGGAGAATCCAATGAAGTGGATCAAGGCTTATAAAGAAGTGGACGAAGGCAAGTCAGACTTCTTCGAGCAAAAATCCCGTCAATATACGAAGGTATCTGACACCAATGGATTTGATGAATTATAAACAGCAAGAAGGCAGGGTGGAACTGCCTTCTTCGCTAATTTTAGAGATTGACTAAACAAACTAAATCATGTTATATTTATTCTTGTCGTAAATATTTCACATGCCGGTGTGGCGGAATTGGCAGACGCGCACGACTCAAAATCGTGTTCCTCACGGAGTGTCGGTTCGAACCCGACCACCGGTACTATAACTTTTTTGTAGAACAAATTTAAAAGACACTTTAAACACCCATGAGCATTATTACATTAATGTTTATGGGTGTTTTTGTATGTGTAGTCATGAGAAATAATGATGTTTGAATTGAAAGTCAATATAGGTGAAAGGATTGGTAGTCTTGTCTAAAGTAATAATTCACGCCAATGAATTGACGAAAAGATATGGGAGTCATATAGCTGTAAATCATATAAATTTAGAAGTATATGAAGGTGAAGTATTTGGTATTATTGGTCCGAATGGGGCAGGTAAAACAACATTCATCGAGATGATTACTGCATTTAGAAAACCGGATAATGGAAGTGCACAAGTAATCGGTCTAGACTCACAAAACGACTTTTATCAACTACGGGAAAAAATTGGTGTGCAGCTCCAGCAAGCAAGTCTATATGAAAAACTCAAGGTAAAAGAGGTACTGAAACTTTTTGCTTCTTACTACAAGAAGAATCGCCCTATAGAAGAGTTGGTTTCTATGTTGAGATTGGAAGGGTACTTGAATAAATATATTAAGCACTTATCTGGTGGTTGGAAACAACGTGTATCTTTTGCTTTGGCTCTAATTAATGATCCCGACATCGTAGTATTAGATGAACCCACCACGGGACTTGACCCCGAAATAAGACGAGATATATGGAGTATCATTCAGAAGCTAAAGTCAGAAGGAAAAACTATTATTTTAACGACTAATTATATGGAAGAAGCACAATCCCTCTGCGACAGAATAGGTGTATTAAAAAAAGGAAAAATGGTAGCCTGTGGAACAAAGCAAGAACTGGAAAAACTGCTTCCAAGTAAACAAGGAAATCTTGAAGATGTATACATGAACTTGACTGGAGTGATGAGGGAGGAGACTCGTGCATGAGTAAAATGATAACGAACCATATGATTGCAGACTTAAAGTTATTTTTGAGGGATCCTATGGCTCTGGGCTTTACGTTCGTATTACCTGCAGTTTTGTTTATTATCTTTGGAAATATATTTGGAAATGAATCATATGGTGGAGTGGAATATTTCGATTTATACATATCTGCTATGATAGCAATCATGATTTTAAATATCGGGTTGTTTACTATTGGCCTTCAACTAGTGATTGATCGGGAAAAAGGTGTTTTAAGGCGGCTAAAAGGTACTCCATTACGTCCGTGGGTTATGTTTTTAAGTATCCTAATGAAAGCAATTATCGCGGCAATTGTTGGTGCAATTGAAATTATGGTCATTGCCTATTTTTTATTCAAAGTCCCCATGACAGAACACATAATGTCTTATTTTTTAATGCTTGTTATTGTAACTGTGGGCTTTTGTAGTTTCTGTTTAATCATTACAAGTGTTTCCAAAACAGCTGGTGCAGGTTTAGGAATAGCTTTCGTTCTCATGTATATTATGTTATTTCTTTCTGGCGTCACAATTCCTTTAGAAATATACCCAGAAACTGTTCAGACGATTGCACAATTTGTTCCATTATATTATGTACATGATGTATTACAGCTCGTGTGGAGAGGAGCATTTTCTTTCTCAGACATTACTAGTGTCTTAGCACTCGTATCGTTTGCTGGAGTATCTGTTTTAATATCCAACCGATACTTTAAGTGGGAGTGATCTAAGTAATAACAGGTAGTTACTTCCTTCATTTCAGCTCTTAAACTCTGAATATATGGGTTTAAGGGCTCTTTTTATTAGATAATATAAAAGTCGAAAAATTAGAACATTTTGCTCATGAAAATAGTCAAATAATGACAAGATTTTTATGTCGTATCCTGTAATCTATTAATAATTTGATAGTTTACTAGACGAAGCTATCTTAAATTAATAGAAATAGGAGGGGTCTTAGTGACAAAACGATTACGGAGCATTTTATTTCTTGTTTCGACAATAGTGTTAGTTTTGAGCACTTCTTTATCGACAATGTCTATAGCTGAATCTCAAAACAATTCCATTCAAGACAGTTTACAGCAATCATCAACTCATAAAATTGACAACAAAGTTAGAGAACAGATGGATAGCAGTGATGAACTATCGCTTATCATTATATTAAATCAACAAATTGATGCTGCTAACATAATGAAACAAGCAAATAATAATGCAGATGAGAAAAAAGCACTAGGATTAAATAGGAAGCATATGGTGCGTTCAGAAATTTTGACAGAATTAAAGGCAAATGCACACCAAACGCAAGCGCCTTTGCTAGAATTATTAAGCCAAGAGCAACAAAAGGGAACAGTTAAAAAATACAATTCCTATCATGTTATGAATGCCATTTCTTTCACCGGCTCAAAGGAAGTCATTGAAAAGGTTGCTTCCTTTAAGGAAGTGAAGAAAATTTATTTAGATGAAGAACGAAATTTGGTAACAGACTCTGACTTAAAGAGAGCTTCAAGCGATGAAAATGTACAATGGAATGTCAGTCAGGTATTAGCACCAAAAGCATGGGAGTTAGGAATTGATGGGGCAGGAGCTGTTGTTGCCAGCATTGATTCTGGTGTTCAATGGGACCATCCAGCCCTAAAAGAAAAGTATCGTGGCTATAATGCAGGAGACGGAACAGTTGATCATCAATATAGTTTTTTTGATGCGGTAAGTGGACAAGCAGAAAGTTATGATGACAATGGACATGGAACCCATGTAACAGGATCAATGGTCGGAAGCGAACCTGATGGAACGAACAAAATTGGTGTTGCTCCTGGGGCAAAGTGGATTGCGGCGAAAGCTTTTGATACAGAGGGTAGCGGTTCAGATTCTGATATTTTAGAGGCTGCAGAGTGGATTATGGCGCCTGGGGGTAGAGTTGATATGGCTCCAGATGTTGTCAATAATTCATGGAGTGGTGGACCAGGTGTCAATGAATGGTTTTTAGAGGTCGTTCAGACTTGGAGAGCCTATGGCATTTTCCCGGTATTTGCAGCAGGAAATGCATCAATTTTATATCCAAATGGTCCCGGTACTATTGCAAGCCCGGCTAATTATCCAGAATCTTTTGCCGTTGGTGCAGTTGATGAGGAAGATGCTTTAGCCGATTTCTCTTTTCAAGGACCATCTCCATATGATGAAATTAAGCCTGAATTAACAGCACCCGGTGTTAATATTCGTTCCACCTTACCTAATGGAGGTTATGGAGAAAAGAGTGGTACTTCAATGGCGGCACCACACGTTGCTGGAGCGGTTGCGTTGTTACGCCAAGCTAATGCCAATGTGACAGTAAATGAAATCGAGCAAATTCTTATTGAAACAGCTACTCCCTTAACCGATCGAAATTTCCCCGAGTCTCCTAACCAAGGTTATGGTTATGGACTTTTAAACGCTTATGATGCCGTATTGTCAGAAACACAAGGTATGGGAATGATTAAAGGGAATGTAACGATTGAAGGAGAAGATACAGAGGATCCAGATTATACACATACACCTATTTCTGAGGCATCTGAGGGGTTACAAGTTGATCTAACAGTTCAAGCAAGTGATAATATTAGCGTTGAATCTGTTGAGTTAGCGTATAAAATGAACGATGGAGAATGGAATTATGTCGATTCAGAACGTGTTAATGGCAACTATTTAAATGGAGAGTACCTCGCTACAATTCCAGCAGGTGTTGTCGAAGCAGGAACGCTAACTTATAAATGGACTATTACTGACTATGCTGGAAATACAGTTACGAGTGAGGAATATATAGTCACGGTGTTAGAAAGTTTAACGATTGGTTACTCTGAAGACTTTGAAACAGAGCCTACTGGCTGGACAATTGTCGGTGAAAATCCTAATTGGGAATGGGGTGTTCCAACGTCAGGTCCTAATGGTGCAGCATCTGGTGAAAAGGTATATGCGACTAATCTTTCAGGAGACTATTCGAGTGGGATGAGAGAAATGCTCGTCATGCCACCAATTGTTTTACCTGAAGGAGAAGCCTTTTTACACTTTAAACAATGGTATAGTTTTGAACAGTCAGAATATACAGGTGCTGCTTATGATTATGGTTATGTCATGGTATCTACAAATGGGCAAGATTGGACGGAACTTTCAATGGTTCAAGGAGATTCAAGGTCATGGGTTGATGCATCAATAGATCTTTCAGAATATGCCGGTCAAGGAATTTTTATTGCGTTTTATACCTATTCGGATTTTAGTACAGAACAACCAGGTTGGTATATTGATGATGTTGCTTTAAGCGCTACAAATAATGGTGAGAGTGATAATACAAGTTCAGATCTAGAAACAATCAATACATCTGACTTTACTGGTAAAGATACCAAGGTGGAAACGGACAACAAATTATCACTATTACCAATTGAAGCGCAAGTAAGTGTATTAGAAACAGGTAGGTCAGTTGTAACTAACCCTCAAAATGGGAGTTATGCTTTACGCCATCCAGCTGGGGAATTCAGTGTTATTGCGGAGTCCTATGGTTACCATTCTCAAACCAAAACGATTGAAGTTGCAGATGACGAAGAGGTTACGACGAATTTCACGCTTGAGGAGAAAGAAAGCGGAACAATTACTGGTGTTATTACAGATGAATTAACAGGAGAACCAGTTGAAGGAGCAAGAGTCTACCTAGTCGAAGATGCCAATATCGAACCTGTTGAAACAAATGCTGATGGGTCCTTCAGTTTAACAGCTTTTGAAGGAACATACACATTAAAAGTGTCCGATCCAATGCATTACCCGAATACAGCAGAAGTGACTGTGGTTGGTAATGAAGAATCGGTTCAAAATATAGTTTTACCGCCAATTGTTGGTACATCAGAAACAATTACTTATGATGATGGTACCGCAGAAGCCCTAAACTATATGTATTCTGCTGGAAATGGATGGGCTGTGAAAATGTCACTTGCAGATGGAAAAAATCGGGCAGTGTTAACAGGAGGTTACTACAAATTTGATGGTGGTGATCGTCCAGATCCAGGTGGAACTGAATTTTTAGTCGAAGTGTATGACTCAACCGGTCCAAATGGTTTGCCTGGGGAGAAAATTGCCGGTCCTCTTGAAGCTGAAGCAATCCGCTCTGAAACAGACTGGACATTTATAGATTTAAGTGGTGAGGAAATTATTGTTGAAGGTGATTTTTACCTTGCTTATATTCAAAAAGATGAATATCCATATACACCAGCTATTAATAGGGACACAAGTTCTGAGTCTTCTGGAAGAAACTATTCTTATATTGATGGTGAATGGAAGCAGACTTCAACTTCCGATGGAAACTACATGATTCGCGCTGAAGTAGCATATGATGAAGCCGTACCGGAAATTACATCACCTTTAAATAATTCATATACGGCTGAAAACACGATTACAGTTGAAGGTCAAGCCAATCCGAATAAAGAAATTTATCTGTATAAAAATGGATCAGAAGTAGCTGTGGTTTCGTCTTCGGAAGATGGAGATTTTAGTGCTGAAATCTCCCTAACGGAAGGTTCAAATACCATTACAGCAAAGGCCGCACAAGGAGAAAGTCTTACACGTCCGTCCAATCAAGTGGAGGTAATATTAGATAGTGCACCTCCAATTGTATCCATTAACTCACCGCAAGATGGAGAAGAGTTTAATAAAACATCGGTTACCGTTCAAGGTCAAGTGGAGGAAGAAAATCTAGAGAGTGTTAACATAAATGGATCAGAAGCAACTCTTGATAACGGTAACTATGAAGCCGATATAACACTAGAACAAGGCGAAAATAGTATTTCAGTTAAGGCTGTTGATCAAGCTGGAAATGAAACAGTGCAAACGATAACAGTCTATGTAGACTCGGTTGCGCCAATAATCACAATTGAATCACCAGAAGATGGCGACACGGTTCACAAAAAATCTGTAGAAGTAGAGGGGCAAGTCTCAGAAGATAACCTAGACTTTATACGTGTGAATGGTAAAGATACGAAAGTAAAAAATGGTTCATTCCGTACAAATGTTAAACTAGAAGATGGTGAAAACATCATTATGATCTGGTCGAAGGATACATTTGGGAATGAAACATGGGAAGAAGTCAGGGTTATATATGATAACAAAAATGGAAAAGGAAATAATTAATAATAAGACTCTATTTAAAAGCTCACAAGCCTTATGAACTGACCCAGGGAAATGAGACAAGAAAAAACACCTATGCTGCCACGGTCCTGTATTCTACAGGGCTGTGGCAATTTAATTTCGAAAATGGTCGTATATAATT
>NZ_JBHUMZ010000015.1:0-11148 GCF_042685285.1 Piscibacillus salipiscarius
GACGGCCAATGTTCATTATAACCGAGAGGAGATCTTTTTTGTTACCACTCTAAAAGCTTCATTGTCACACACGCAGAGCGTGTGGTTTTTAAAGACGTAATAAAAGTCCGTACGATTTCGTACGGACTTACTTATTGAGTTATTTGGTACTACTCTTCTCGTTCTTTTTTATAGTCGTTTAGAAAATCTTTTTGAAAACTAGTGCTGATATTAGGTTTTGAATCATTTAATTTCACAAAGACATTCTTTCCGTATTTTTCTTTAATTTGATCCATAGCTAAGTATAATTTCTCTTTTTCCGCTTCTTCTTCATAACTAAATAAGTCCAGTTGTTTGTAAAGTTCATCCTTTGACGTTAACTGTTGAGCTGTTACACCTAATAGACGAATCGGTTCTTCATTCCAATGCTCCTGAAATAGATTTTTAGCTAACGAAACAATCTCTTCTTTAGTCTCAATATATTCTTTAAGCTGCTTACTACGCGTAATTGTTTTCCGATCATGGTATCGAATCATGATTTGAATATTTTCTGTTACAACATTTTTATATTTTAAACGTTGCTCCACTTTTTCAGAAAGCTGGTCAAATACTTTATATATGCTAGGTAAATCAGTCATGTCATAAGGTAACGTCGTTGAATTTCCAATACTTTTAAACTCATTTACAGCATCAGGATCAACTGGTCTATGGTCAATTCCATTAGCTCGTTGATGTAACCTCTCACCGTTAACCCCGAGTAAATTTTTTAATGTTAAAACATTCGTTTCAGCTAGATCGCCTATTGTATTAATTTCAATTAGCTTTAACTTTTCAGCAGTCTTTTGTCCGACCCCATACATTTCATGAATATCTAGTGGCCAAAGCTTTTGTTGTATCTCTCGTTTTCTTAATACTGTAATTCCCATTGGTTTCTTCATATCAGAAGCCATCTTGGCTAAAAATTTATTGGGTGCTATCCCTATGCTGCAAGGGAGATCAAGTTCATTTAAAATACGTTTTTGTAACTGTTCCGCAAATTGAATAGGGTTTTCATCACCCATATAATCGGTCAAATCCATAAATCCTTCATCAATGGATACTGGCTGTACTATTGGAGTGGTTTCAGAAAGAATCGAAAATATATGTTTTGATGCTTCGCGATACCGATCAAATTTCGGTCTTAATACAATTAATTCTGGACAATGGTCATATGCTTGCCATAACGGCATCGTCGTTTTGACCCCTCGTTTTCTGGCTTCATAACTACTAGTAACGACAATCCCACGCCTCTCGTCAGGATTTCCTGCTATGGCAACGGGTTTGCCCTTTAATTCAGGTCGATAAGCCATTTCCACGGAAGCATAAAAACTATTCATATCCACATGAAAGATAATTCTTCCCTTTTGTTTCATCAAAACCACCCAATGTATTAAATAAAATTAATAACCTTAATTATAACAAAAGTGCTTGGCATTCAAAAAACACCAAGCACTTTAACATTTTACTGATTAGCAGCTTCAATAGCAATTGAAGTGACTAATTCAGATATTTTAATAAGTTCAGAAACAGGCATTCGTTCATTCGTTGTATGAATGTTTTCATATCCTACACAAAGATTGACAGTTGGGACACCTAGGCCTGCAAAAATATTTGCATCACTACCGCCACCACTTTTTTCAAGCTCACTCTCTCGTCCAATTCGTTTAGCCGCAGCTTTGGCAACTTCAACCACTTGATCGCCATCTTGATGCTTAAATCCTGGGTACATAATTTGGATATCAACATCGAATGAGCCGCCTAATTCTTTTTCAGCATCCTGACAAGCTTTTTTCATTTTTTCTAGTTGTTTTTCCAATTTTTCAGGATCGAGTGATCTTGCTTCAGCTAAGATATACGCTTCATCACTAACTATATTCGTTGCTTTCCCGCCTTCAAACCGGCCAATGTTAGCAGTTGTCTCATCATCAATCCTGCCGAGTGGCATTTTGGCTATAGCTTTAGCTGCAAGTGTAATAGCTGAGATTCCTTCTTCTGGTGCAACACCAGCGTGAGCTGTTTTTCCACGTGCCGTGATATATAATTTCGCTTGTGTTGGTGCAGCAACAATTATATTTCCGACTGTACCATTACTATCAATTGCATAACCGAATTTCGCTTTTAATAAATTAGAATCAAAAGCTTTTGCTCCAACTAATCCCGATTCTTCTCCAACCGTAATAACAAATTGAATGTCACCATGAGAGGCATTTGTTTCTTTAAGTGTTCTAATTGCTTCTAACATCGCTGCAATACCAGCTTTATCATCAGCCCCCAAAATGGTTGATCCGTCAGATACGATATAATCTTCTTTTATTGATGGGTTAATTCCGTTACCTGGAACAACGGTATCCATATGTGACGTAAAATAAATCGGCTGAGCTTCAGATTTATCACCTTTTAATGTAAAAACAAGATTATTTGCTCCGTGACCTGTTTCTTTTTTAGCTTGGTCTTCTTCTACTGTTAAACCCAATTCAGTAAATTTTTGTTTTAATACCTCTGAAATTTTTTCTTCGTGTTTTGTTTCAGAATCAACTTGTACTAATTCCATAAATTCTTTAACAAGCCGTTCTTGGTTAACTTGAATTTCACTCATGCTGTGACACCTCCAAAGATTTATAACGGAATGTTACCATGTTTCTTTTTAGGTCTTTCTTCTTTCTTGTTCTTTAACATTTCTAACGCTTGTGATAATTTAACTCTTGTTTCTCTTGGGTCTATGACATCATCGACCATACCAAGTCCTGCAGCTACATAAGGATTAGCAAACTTTTCACGGTACTCACTAATTTTATTTTGTCTTGTTTCTTCAGGGTGATCACTTTCATTAATTTCCTTTGAGAAAATAATATTAGCCGCACCTTCTGGTCCCATAACAGCTATTTCAGCATTTGGCCATGCAAATACTAGGTCAGCACCGATTGATTTACTGTTAAGTGCAACATATGCTCCTCCATATGCTTTACGAGTAATCACCGTAATCTTAGGAACGGTAGCTTCTGAATAAGCATATAAGATTTTAGCTCCATGACGAATGATTCCACCGTGCTCTTGTTTAACGCCTGGGAAAAACCCTGTTACATCTTCAAATGTAATTAAAGGAATGTTGAATGAATCGCAAAAACGAATAAAGCGTGACGCCTTATCACTAGAATCAATATCTAAACCACCAGCAAGAAATTTTGGCTGGTTACAGACTAAACCTACTGATTCACCGTTTACTCTCGCGAACCCTACGACGATGTTTTTAGCAAAATCAGGATGGATCTCAAAGAATGAACCTTCATCGACTACTTCGTTAATAATTGTTCTAACATCATAAGGGCGAATAGAGTCAAAAGGGATGAGATCTGTTAACTCATGCCTTAAATCCTCTTGTTCAGGCACCGTTGCTTTAGGAGTTTTTTCCTCTTGGTTTTGAGGCAAATAATGAATTAACTTTTTAACTTGGTCTAAAGCTTCTTCCTCCGATTTAGCTTTAAGGTGTGCATTTCCACTTTTACTATTATGTACATCTGCTCCACCTAAATCCTCAGATGTGATTTTTTCACCTGTTACGGTTTCAATAACCTTTGGTCCAGTTATAAACATTTGTGATGTTTCTTCGACCATAATGACAAAATCAGTAATAGCAGGAGAATAGACAGCTCCGCCTGCGCATGGACCCATAATAACAGAAATTTGAGGAATGACACCAGAATAAATGGAGTTACGATAGAACACATGGCCATATCCGTCTAATGATGCAACTCCTTCTTGAATTCTCGCGCCACCAGAATCATTTAGCCCGATAAAAGGTGTGCCATTTTTAGCAGCTAAATCCATCACGGCTGCTATTTTCTTTCCGTGCATCTCGCCAAGTGCTCCACCATATACAGTGAAATCCTGTGCGAATAAATAAATCGGACGTCCGTCTATTGTACCATAACCGGTCACAACACCTTCTCCAGGAACTTCTTTACCATTCATTCCAAAATCAGATACGCGGTGTTCAATAAACGGGTTTAGTTCAACAAAAGACCCTTCATCTAATAAGTAATCAATACGCTCACGAGCGGTCATCTTACCTTTATCGCGCTGTTTTTGTATCTTAGCATCACCGCCACCTAACTCTACTTTACGGCGTTTATCATAAAGTTCATTAATCTTATCATAAATATCCATTATTCTTCCCCCTGTCTCTGTTCGCAAAGTTCAAATAATACTCCATTTGCTGCTTTTGGATGTAGGAAAGCGACCTGACTTTGGTGAGCCCCTTCTTTTGGTTCCTCATGAATTAACGGTATGCCATTGGTCTTTAGATGATTTAATCTTTGTCTAATATCATCTACGTCCAAGGCAATATGGTGAATTCCTTCACCTTTTTTATCTATAAATTTCGCGATTGGTGACTCTCTATTTAATGGTTCAAGAAGTTCAATGGCACTTTCTCCAATCTTAAAGAAAGCGACCTTCACATTTTCTGAATTCACTTCTTCAGTACCTTTAAATGTTAACCCTAATTGATCTCGGTAAAAAGGAATGGTCTTCTCTAAGTTAGAAACAGCTATTCCGATATGGGCAATCTTATTCATATAGCTTCACCACTTACTAACTCTTTTATATACGTTGCAATATCAGTTGTTGGGGTACCTGAAGTAAAAATCTTATTAACTCCTTTTTCTTCTAAATAAGGTACATCATCTTCTGGTATCACGCCCCCACCAATGACGGGAATATCATCTGCACCTCTGTTTTTTAACTCTTCTACAACTTTAGGAAATAACGCCTTATGACCTCCGGAAAGAGAAGATAATCCTACGACATCTACGTCTTCTTGAATGGCAGCTTGAGCAATTTGCTGAGCTGATTGTCTTAAACCAGTATAAATGACTTCCATACCACTATCTCTTAAAGCTTGGGCAATAACTAAAGCGCCACGGTCATGGCCATCTAGGCCTGGTTTTGCAATGAGTACTCTTATTTTTTGATTCATTCAATTCCCCTCCAAATCACATTATGCTCCAGTAAACTCTCCAAATTCATCTCTTAGTACATTACAAATTTCTCCGACGGTTGCATAAGACCGAACTGCATCTAAAATAAAAGGCATTAGATTAACATGGTCATCTTTAGCAGCCTGTTTAAGAGCATCTAATTTATCTTCAACTTCCGATTGATTACGATTAGATCGGACTTTTTGTACCTGTTTTACTTGATTTTTTTCTAGTTGTTCATCCACTTTTAGTAGATCTGCTTGCAGTTCTTCTTCTAATTGAAATTCGTTTAGACCCACAATGATATCTTCTTTTGATTCAATTCGTTTTTGTGCTTCATATGCCGCTTGATGAATTTCTCGTTGCATATAGCCATCTTCCACAGCTTGTACAGCTCCACCCATTTCATCAATACGATCAATATATGCCCACACTTCTTTTTCAATTTGATCAGTCATATCTTCAATAAAATAAGAACCTGCAAGTGGGTCAACAGTGTCAGCAACTCCACTTTCATGAGCAATGATTTGTTGCGTTCTAAGAGCAATACGAGCTGACTCCTCAGTTGGTAATGCTAATGCTTCATCTCTTGAGTTAGTATGAAGGCTTTGTGTACCACCTAATACAGCAGATAGAGCTTGAAGTGCCACACGAACAATGTTGTTATCAGGCTGCTGAGCTGTTAATGTTGAACCACCTGTCTGAGTATGAAAACGTAATCTTAAGCTTTTTTCATCTTTAGCATTGAATTTTTCTTTCATTATTTTGGCCCAAATACGGCGTGCAGCTCTAAATTTAGCCGCTTCTTCAAAGAAATTATTATGAGCATTAAAGAAAAACGCGAGTCTTGGTGCAAATTGGTCTACATCTAAACCGCTTTCAATAGCCGCTTTGACATAAGCTATACCATTCGCTAAAGTAAACGCGACCTCTTGAACAGCTGTTGAACCAGCCTCACGAATATGGTAACCAGAAACACTAATCGTGTTGAATTTAGGTACTTCTTTAGCACAGTACTCAAATATATTGGTAATTAATCTCATAGACGGCTTTGGCGGATAAATGTAAGTTCCTCGAGCTATATATTCTTTTAAAATATCATTTTGAATGGTACCAGTAATTTTCTCTTTCGGTACGCCTTGCTTCTCTGCGACTGCAATATACATACAAAGCAAAACAGAAGCAGGAGCATTAATCGTCATTGAAGTACTAACCTTATCTAACGGAATCCCTTCGAGTAATGTTTCCATATCTTCTAAAGAATCAATCGCTACTCCAACTTTACCGACTTCTCCTTCTGCCATAGGATCATCAGAATCATAGCCAATTTGGGTCGGCAAATCAAATGCGACAGATAAGCCAGTTTGTCCTTGATCAAGCAAGTAACGAAAACGATTGTTTGTCTCTTTTGCAGAACCGAATCCAGCATATTGCCTCATCGTCCAAAAACGGCTTCGATACATTCCTGGTTGAATCCCTCTAGTGTATGGATACTGACCCGGAAATCCTAACTTTTCTATGTAATCCTCTTCTAAAGCTTCTTGCTTCGGTAAATAAAGTGCATCAATTTCTAATTCTGAACTATTAACAAATGAGTCCTTGCGCTCTGGAAAACGCTCCTGGGCTTTAGTAAGTTTTTGTTGCCATGCTTGTTTCGCTTCATCATATTGTTTCCCCATACGTTATTCTCCCTTCAAGCTAATCAAATTCGCTAATTAAATCTATTTTTAAGAATTTTCTTTCCTATTTCTATTTTAAAGGAAAGTTTCATCTTGTCCAATCCTTCATTTTCTTTTACAATAAACTATAGCGTATTATTTTAGGGGAGGAATCCATCGTGTCTAACAAACAGAAGAAAAAGCAGCCACAAGCTCCTTTTTCATCAAGAAGAAGAAAACGTTCAACGTTAACAACTGTTGTTATTTGGTTGATGATTATCGCCATGCTGCTTTCCACATTTACATTTGCGGCTGCTATGTTTATATAATAACGAAAAGAAAAGGTATGAGCAGAGTGCTCATACCTTTTTATTAACTAAAAATCCTGCTTCTTCTAAAGCCTGTTCAGCTTGTTCTAATAATTCCTCACGATCGGCTTTTATCGTGTGTAAATGAATTCCATCGGTTAATTCGGATAATAATGAAGCTTTGGACGAGTCGATATGCTTAACAAAAGTCTCGACTTCTTTTCGGTTTGATATTCTTAATTGTCCTGTAAACTCCCCATATACAGGATGATCTACCGACACATCCTTAACAAACACACCGTGATCAACTAAAATGTTTAACTCCTTCTCCGTATCCTCTGGCTTATGATAACAAGCAATTGTTTTTTCAAAACCACGGTCCTCTTGAGTATCTTTCATATAGATATATCCTTGACTCGTTGCAAGTATCGGTTCATTTTTTGCCTTAAGTAAAGCCATATCACCAACTATGACCTGCCTGCTAACCCCAACTTTGTCAGCAATTTGCCTTCCTGATAAAGGTTCTTCAGAATTTAATAATAAGGACAATATATAATCCCTTCGCTCATCGGCTGTCATTTTCTGTTTTGGCACTCACTTTACCTCCTTTGAAATCTTTCGTCATCTTAATTAAAAAATGAGAAAGCGATATGATGTCTTCTTCAGTTGTATGTGTTCCTAATGATATTCGGAAAAACTCTTTCCCTTGTTCAGCAGTGACTGATAATGCTTTTAATGCGTTCGCCGTTTTATTATATTTTACATCACAAGCACTTCCAGTTGAAATTGCAAATCCATTTCGATTACATTCTAACATGACCCACTGACCTTCAATGCCATTAATTCCTAATCCAATAATAGATGGAATTTGCGCTTGATCAGTATTGCCATCGTCAAATCATTATGAATGACCTCTAACTCATTTATTAACTGATTCCTAAGTTTACTTAGTCTAGTTTCTTCAAAAGTCTGCTGCTTTATAATTTCGTAAGCAGCAACAGTAAATGCTGCAACACTTGGTAAATCAATCGTATTTCCTTTTAATAATAGTCTTTCAATGCCCTTATTGTTAGCTTCATTTAAATATAGTAACCCTACTCCCTTAGGTCCATAAACCTTATGGGACGACACACTTAAACTATCAACTCGTTCAGGTAGATGTGATAGCTTTAATCTTCCGAAACTCTGCACAGCATCGACATGAAAAAACACACCATTTTGTTTACAAATGTTTGCGATTTCTTCTACTGGCTGTATCGTTCCAATTTCTCCATTTACATGTTGAACAATAACTACTGCCGTATCGTAACGTAATTCTGAATTTAATTCAGTTAGATCTACCTGACCATTTTGGTTAAAAGACAAATAGGTCACGTTATAGCCTTCTCGCTCTTTTTGATGACACATTTCAATAATAGAATTGTGCTCAGCTTGTGATACAATGATGTGCTTTCCGTGGTGCCTTTTTAATAAGCTTTCAATAGCTAATATATTAGCTTCAGACCCGCCTTTAGTAAAGAACAATTGATCCGGATTTGAACCAATTAAACTTCCTAAATGAGTTCTACACTGATCATAAAGTTGTTTAGATTGCTCACCCATCTCATGAAGACTGTTTGTGTTCGCATAATACTTTTGAGATACAGACACAAACGTTTTAATAGCCTCTTCACTCATAGGAGTTGTTGCAGCATAATCGAAGTATTTCATCAAATCATTCCCCATTACTTTTTCATTACTCTCTTGTCATTTATTTAATTATATGTAAATATAGATGTCAAGACAGGTGTAAAATTTTATTAACATATATGTCAAAGGGGGTAGGTTACGATGAATAGGTTGCAATTAAAAAAACAAATAGAAGAATTTTTTATAGAAGATATTGGATATAAAGACTTAACGTCAGACTCCATTTTTGAGAATCAAGAAGGACAATTACAGATTGTTTCGAAATCGAATGGGATTTTTTGTGGAGAGGATATTATTAGAGTTGGTTATTCATCTATAAATCCTCTAATAGAAGTAAAATCTTTCGTTCATGACGGTGATCAAGTTGAAGTAGGTCAAATGGTGGCACAAATATCGGGGCCCGTTAAAGACTTACTCACTGGTGAAAGAGTTGTTCTAAATTTAATACAACGGATGAGCGGGATTGCAACTAAGACAAATTCAGCTGTCAAACTATTAAATAGCAGACATACGCGCATAAGTGATACAAGGAAAACAACACCTGGATTAAGAATGCTAGAAAAATACGCTGTTACAAAAGGTGGTGGTATTAACCATCGTTATGGCTTAGATCATGCTGTCATGATTAAAGATAATCATATCGCTTTTTGTGGATCGATTACAGAAGCAGTACATAAAGTACAAAAACAAGTTGGTCACATGATAAAAGTCGTTGTTGAAGTTGAGG
The DNA here is from genome assembly GCF_042685285.1 of Piscibacillus salipiscarius. Taxonomy (NCBI): domain Bacteria; kingdom Bacillati; phylum Bacillota; class Bacilli; order Caryophanales; family Bacillaceae; genus Piscibacillus; species Piscibacillus salipiscarius. Next base: position 9,377 of record NZ_JBHUMZ010000015.1, read on the forward strand.
ATCAACACCAAGTACTTGAAGCTGTTGATGCAAATGTTGATTGCATATTATTAGACAATATTGAGGTAAAGGATTTGCCTGATTTATTAAACCTCATCCCTACTACCGTTTTGACAGAAGTATCTGGCGGCATCACACTTCAAGACTTACCTAAATATTCGAATCTACCGGTTGATGTCATTTCATTAGGATGTTTAACACACCAAATTGAATCATTGGATATTAGTGCAGATGTAAAAATTTATGCTTAAGGGGGCATTAACAATGAATTTATTAACTCAAATGGAACAATCGATTTCTACTTTACCTGACCAATATAAAAACATGAATTCTGATGAGCTTAACGATTTAGTCTCAAAGATTAAGCAAAATTTAGGCGATGAATTGTTTATTCCAGGCCATCATTATCAAAAAGAGGAAGTCATGAAGTTTGCTGATGCTAGGGGTGATTCCCTTCAATTAGCACAATTATCTGCCAATACGACTGCTAAATACATCGTTTTCTGTGGGGTTCATTTTATGGCTGAAACAGCTGATATTTTATCAAGTGATCACCAGTCCGTTTACTTACCTGACCTTAGAGCTGGTTGTTCAATGGCGGATATGGCTGATATCAAACAAACTGAAGTGGCTTGGGACGAACTAACTAGCAAGTTTGGAGATACGATCTTGCCCATGACTTATGTAAATTCAACTGCCGCCATAAAATCATTTGTTGGTCAAAACGGCGGAACAACGGTTACGTCTTCAAATGCTAAAAGAGTTATGGAATGGGCCTTCACTCAGAAAGAGCGCCTTTTATTCCTTCCAGATCAACACCTTGGCAGAAATACAGCTTACAACTTAGGTATTCCACTTGATCAAATGGCGGTTTGGAATCCTATAACCGAGACTTTAATTTATGAAGGAGACTTACAGAATATCAAAGTTATACTCTGGAAAGGTCATTGTTCTGTTCATGAGAATTTCACCGAACATAACATCAAGCAGGTCAGAAATGAACACCCAGACATGTCAGTCATCGTACATCCAGAATGCAGAAGAGAAGTTGTAGCATTATCAGATTATAATGGTTCAACGAAATATATAATTGACACGATTGAAAACGCACCATCTGGTACAAAATGGGCTATTGGAACCGAAATGAATTTAGTTAAACGACTCATTAAGGAACATCCAGATAAACAAATTATTTCTTTAAATCCTCATATGTGCCCATGTCTAACGATGAACCGTATCGATCTGGCTCACCTTGCTTGGAGCTTAGATTCTATTGAACAAGGTAACCCTGTTAACCAAATAAAGGTGAATGAAGAAGTGTCCTATTATTCGAAACTTGCTTTAGATCGAATGTTAAGTCTTTAACAGAAAAGCCTAGAAGACACTGAAACTGTACCCTGAAAAGTTAAAAGTTAAAAAAACTAGACAGCTAAAAGAATGGTCTCGCTACTGATTCGGGATCAACTTTTTGGCTCTACAATTTTTCATGTCTTGGTTCTTTTACTGAAAACTTTTAGGCCTTCCCTTTCCGCGGGCGATCCGAGAGCCTCCTCGAACGCCACTACGTAACGTTCTGTGGGGTCTCGCCTGGCTCGCTTTCCCGCAGGAGTGTCAGGCCAACCTGAAAAGCAAATACTCCAAATCTTAACCAGCATTGGAAATACACGAGACTCCCTCGGGAAATGTTGTCATACCAGCCAATAGTAAGCTTATAAATTTTTTTTAAAAAACTATAGTTAACTTCCATAAAGATTAAATGACATTTCTGTAAT